>DAOVVQ010000058.1 GCA_030637065.1 Planctomycetota bacterium | reverse complement strand
AACGGGATGTGGTAGGCTGTGTCATAGGGTTTGCCCTTGTTCATCAATCCATGCTCTCCCATAAACTCGCCGTGGTCGGTCGTATAAACGATTATCGTATTATCGAACTGCCCGTTATCCTTGAGCGCCTGGACGATCCTTCCGACGTTGTCATCGATGCACTTGACCATCCCGTAATACTGCGTTCGCTCCTGCTGGATCCATGCCGCGCGTGCTTCGGGAGTATCGCCTTTAGCTGCATTGCCCGATGCCCAGTTCGGCTTATCCTCATCGGCCTGTTCCAGCGTCGACGGCACGAGCATATCGGCTGGGTCGTACATGGTGTCGTAATCGGGCCGAACGGTTCGGGGGCCGTGAGGATCGGGAATGCTGACCATATAGCAGAATGGCTCGTCGACGTGGGCGTTCAAAAAGTCGATCGTTTTGGTCGCCAGAAAGTCGGTCGTAAAGGAAATCTCGTCGGCACCCTCGACGTCGTAGGTTGGCTTGTCATTTTCGTCCCTGGCCTTGACCCGCGGACCCGATGGCGTATCCTCCAACTGCTTCCAGTGCCCCCGGCTGAACATATATTTGCAGTCCGTATACCCCATCGAGCGATCGGCCGTCATCCAGCCGGGCTTGGGCGGGCCGTCAATATGCCACTTGCCCGAATAACCGGTCGCATAACCGTTATCTCGAAGGACCATCGCAAACGTGATCTCGTCACGATTGAGTTCAAGATTGTTCGTCCAGGCGCCGTGGGCATGGGGATATCGCCCCGTCTGGAGGCACCCGCGCGAAGCGGTACAAACGGCATGATTGTTAAAGAAATTCGTAAACAGCGCCCCGCCAGCGGCCAACGAATCGACATGGGGCGTGGTAATCTCCGTGCAGCCATAGGCCTCCAGTGACCATCGGCTCTGCTGGTCGGTATGGATCACCAGCAGGTTGGGCCGGCGACCAAAATGGACATCGAGCCCGCGGTTAGACAGCACAAACCCGCCGACCCCCGCTGCACAGGTCTTCATAAACTCACGCCTGTTCATTTTATTGCGCCTACTCACCCCAAATCTCCTTGCAATATTCGTATGATCAGTTTATCGGCGGAGCAACGCCCGTCAGGTCTTCGTATATCTGCCGGATCGCCTTGCCGCCGCTGCTATCTTTATTCTTAACGGTAAAACCGCGATAGTCCTTGTCCTGCCACGGCACAGTTCTGTCGAAGATCACTCGGTGCCGGGTATAATCCTCCGCATCGACGCAATGACGCGACCAGTGCCGGTGATATTCGTCGTAAAGAGCCCGCATCCGCTCCAGCGCCGAACTCGCTTCCGGGTCGGCTGAGAGGTCGTTTAGCTCGTAGGGGTCGTTTACCATATCGAACAACTCTTCGGCGACAGGAACATTCTCGTCGGCGTAGCACCAGTTGATGTATTTATAATCCTCGGTCACTACCGCCAGGGCCCTGTTATGGTCGGTGTTGGCCCAGCCCCAATTCTGTATCACCAGCGACGAATCGCGAATGCTCTTGGCTGGGCTGTCAACGATACCGGTCAGGCTCTTGCCGTCCATCTTGCCGGGGGTCTTGAGCCCTGCGAGGTCGAGAACTGTCGGTGCAAAATCGATATTCGAGACGACCGCCCTTGACCGCTGCTTTTTGCCGGCTGAGCGGCTTCGAGGATCGTAAATAATAAGCGGAATACGCGAGGCCTCCTCGTAAGGGAGCACCTTGCCCTGCAAACGATGCGAACCGCAGAAGTAACCGTTGTCCGACGTGTAAATAATGACGGTGTTATCCGCAACGCCCCGAGCCTCCAATTCATCGATCACCATGCCAACGGCGGTATCGACGCCGGATATCAACTGGTAATACGCCTTGAGATGGTCCTGATAGCTGTCGGGGTCCCATTCGGTCCATTGATGATACTGCCGCCCGAGCTTCGGCTGGATCGGATGCGTCTGACCGGCTGACTCGCCGTAATTAGGACGCGTCGCAAAAGTTGCGCCATCGTATCTAAGCAGGTCTTCGGCGTCGATATTGTTATGCGGTTTGTGCGGAGCCTTAAAGAACAACGTCAGGCAAAACGGCTTGTCATTAGCCGCTGACTCCCGGATAAAGTCCCTGCCAAAGGCGCCGAGCCCGCGTGTTACGTGCGGATACTCCTGGGCATATCCGGTCATCGACGGGTTAGCGCCGGTATTATACGAACCCTGTCCCGACCCCTCGAATCCGCCCCATTTATCAAAGGCGGCTGAATGATCGGGTATGTCGACCCCAAAGCCCCACTTGCCGGCGAAAGCCGTGCGGTACCCGGCCCTTCGCAGGAGCGTAGCATACGACAGATCGTTCCAGTCATCGGCGGAGACCTTGCCGGTCGAGAAGTTGCACCCCGTCTTGTACTCGTACATGCCGGTAAAGACCGTCGCGCGACTGGCCATGCAGAGCGGACTGCTGGCATAGCATCTTTCGAACACCACGCCTTTGCCAGCCAGAGCGTCGAGGTTGGGCGTGGCGATCTCGCTGTTACCCATGCAGCCCATTGCCATCGCCTGATGGTCGTCAGCCATGAGAAAAACGATATTTGGCCGGGAAGTTAGCTTGAGATCAAGCCCGTGATTCGAGAGGAGAGACCCACCGCCGGCGCTGACAGCCATAGTCTTTAAGAAGTCGCGGCGATTCATTTGTATTTCATCCTCCGGGTAAAAGTCTGGCCGCTGCCGGCAGCGGCTGGGGCCAAAACGGCTTTGCCGCCCGCTCGCCCTCCATTTCGCTGATGCCTCTTCCAGACCAATGATTATAACCTCTTTTCCGCCTGATTTCAAGCCTTTTCAGTGTAGCATAAATCACTTGGAAAGTCGACGATTTTTGTTAGAATTGCCTTGGCGGATCCTGCGTATGACCTGCGAAAATCGGCGATTGGACCCAAGTATGAATGCAAAGACGTTCCTGAGGAAGTGGCGGTTTACACTGATATTAGCTGGGGCGGTCTCAGTTGGGGCTCTGCTTGGCTACATAATCGGCCCAAAATCCGCGGCAGTGAAGCCGTTGGGCGACCTGCTGCTGAATCTGCTGTTTACGGCGGTGGTGCCGCTGGTCTTCTTTTCGCTGTCGTCGGCGGTCGCGGCGAGCCGAGACTTAAAGCGGCTTGGCCGGATAGCGGCCTTGATGCTGGCAGTGTTCATAATTACCGGTGTGCTGTCATCGTGTCTTATGCTCTGTGCGGTCAAAACATTCGACCCAGCCGGGGAATTGACATTAGGACTCGCCCCGCCGCCGGTGCAGGACAAGGGCAATCTTGCAGATAAGATCGCCGGCGCCGTCAGCGTTCCTGATTTTGCAGACCTGCTTAACCGTCGCAATATCTTGGCGCTGATAGTCTTTTCGATTCTTACCGGTCTTGCCTGTCAGGCGGCGGGCGAAAAGGGCAAGCCGATTCGCAGCCTGCTTATCGCCGGAGCCGAGGTGATGGGGCAACTGATCAGGCTGATCATGCTGTACGCCCCGATCGGCCTGGGGGCTTATTTCGCATACATGGTCGGAGTGTTCGGCCCGCAGATCGTCGGTTCGTACGCCCGCGTTCTCGCCCTGTACTACCCGGTGGCGATACTGTACTTCGTATTGGGCTTTTCGCTCTATGCCTTTTCGGCGGCGGGGCGGCGGGGCGTCAGGGACTTCTGGACGCAGATTGCGCCGGCAGCTCTTACCGCACTGGGGACGGGAAGTTCACTGGCGGCACTGCCCGCCAATCTCCAGGCCGCCGAGCGGATCGGCGTGCCCGAAGACGTACGCGAGATCGTCCTGCCCCTTGGCGCGACGATACACATGGACGGCTCGTGCCTGGCGGCGATAATGAAGATCGCCGTCCTGTTCTCACTGTACGGATACGATTTTTCGGGTCCGGCTGTCTTAGCAGGGGCCATCGGGGTGGCGATCCTGTGCGGGCTTGTAATGAGCGGGATACCCGGCGGCGGCTTCCTCGGCGAGGCGCTTATCGTATCGATCTACGGCTTCGGCCCGGAGGCACTGCCGATTATTGCAATGCTCGGAACGCTCGTCGACCCGCTGGCGACAATGATAAACTCGTCCGGCGATACCGTCGCAGCCATGATGGTAAACCGTCTGCTGACGGGGAAAAAACAGAATAATTGATTTTTCAGGGCCCTGACGGTACAATCCAGGCCAGATCAGGAGCACGGCTGGGGCATCTGTAACTTACGTCAAGGCTGATCGCGAATAAAGTTCGCCGGCGAAGAAAGGATCACAACTTGCTTACGACAAAAACGAAAATAGTCGCCACGACAGGGCCATCCTGCTCGGATGTCGAGGCCATCGCCTCACTGATCGATGACGGTGTCGACGTTTTCAGGCTGAATTTTTCGCACGGCGATTTTAAGACACACGCTTCGATACTCAAAGCCGTCAACGAAGCCCGCAGCAGATTCACCCATTCGATCGCGGTTGCCGGCGACCTTTGCGGCCCTAAGATACGCGTTGGCAAGATCGATCCCGACGGCGAAATGCTCGACGAAGGCGACGAGGTGACTATTTCCAATGCAATTGAAACCGGAAACGCCCACAGCTTTGGTACGAACTATCCGGATTTCGTAAATGATGTCGAGGTCGGCCAGCGGGTCCTGATCAATGACGGCAAGATCGCCCTTGGCGTCTCGGGCAAAGAGCAGGACAAACTATCCTGCCACGTCCTCATCGGCGGGCCCCTTAGCAGCAATAAGGGCATCAATCTTCCGGATACCGCGATGAAGTGGCCGGCGATCACCAAACGGGACTGGAAATATGTCGACTGGGCGATCGAAAATAAGCTTGATTATCTCGCACTCAGTTTTGTTCGCACCGCCGACGAGATCAACCACCTAAAGGACCATATCAGCCGGGCCGGCTCCAGGATCAAGGTCATTTCCAAGATCGAAAAACCCCAGGCCGTCGAGAACCTTGATAGTATTGTCGGCGCCAGCGACGCGGTCCTGGTCGCACGGGGCGATCTTGGCGTCGAGATGGATTTCGCCCGCGTCCCGCTTATCCAGAAACGGATCACCCGGTTGTGCCGGCGACTCGGCAAGCCCGTGATCATCGCCACGCAGATGCTCCAGTCCATGATCGAAAGCCCCACCGCCTCCAGAGCCGAGGCATCCGACGTTGCCAACGCCATAATGGATTTTACCGACGCGGTGATGCTCTCCGGCGAAACGGCTATCGGAAAGTATCCGCTCGAAGCGGTCCGCACGATCGGCAGGATCGGAAAGGTAACCGAGGCGTTTCTTGACGAGTCCGACGAGCCAAGGCCCCGGATTGAAACCGACGAAGCGCTCGCCGAAGAGGCCGCCATCGCCCGAAGCGTCGCCCAGATGACAGATGACATCGAGCCGAGGCTGGTAGTCGTATGGTCCGAGGACGGCCAAACGGCCCAGCTATTAAGCAAGGCCAGGATCGACGTCCCCATCGCCGCGTTCAGCTCCGACGAGCTTATCTGCCGGCAGATGAGTCTGCATTACGGCGTCATCTCCATCTGCAAGCCCCAGCCGGACAGCATGGAAGGATTCGTCAAACTGGTTAATGCGGCAATAATCAAAAACGGATGGGCTGCGATCGCCGAGCGGATAATCCTCGTGCCGGGCAGAGAAATGTTAGGCCCCGACACCTCGAACGCACTGCTGATACACACCCTGTCGGGATAAAGCCGCGTTAGCCTACCGCCGGACGCTGGATTAGTCTCGTAGGATGGGTAACTTGTTACCCATGCGGTTCTGTAGGCTATCCGTGCAGCATGGGTAACTGCCTTATAGGCAGATAGGATTCGTTACCCATCCTACGCTGCTGTTGGGATAAGCCGGCATTCGCCCGCCGCCGCTGGAGCCGGACCATCAGCCCCTCTCTAAATGCTTCCAGGCCCATTCCAACGCTGCCATCCACTCGGCCTCGGTCTCGACCTCTGGGATCCTCTTGCTAAACGGCACGTAGCTGACCCGGCTGAAAGGCTTGATCGCCGCATCGTCATCGCTGCCGAGGATATTGCGATACGCATACATCAAAGGGACCTTCCCGAACTCGTTATACCCGGCAAGATTTCTGCCCGACGGACCCCACTCATGATAACCCACTGTTACGCCGTATTGCCGCTTCATGTCACGCCATTTCTGACGACTATCCGGGTTCATCGAATTGGTCCCCATCCCGTTACTCGTCAGGATAAAGCCTAACTCGCCGGCTAAAGAGTACATCGCATTTTTAAATTCATTCTTGTCGATATACGTCTGGCTGATCGGAGTTTTCTTAAAAGCTTCAGCGAAGTATTCCATGATGGGCTTTATCGCCTGCGTATAATAAACTCCTTCAGGTCCGAATCCGTCAAAACCCGCCGCGATCCACTGGTCCATTAGCAGATAGTCTTCCTTCGACGAAAGCCTGGGTTCGGTTCCGTTGGAATAACCGGCGGTAGATATATGATCAAGCCGCGGGTCGCCGTCATACCTTTTGGCAAGTTTACGAACGAAATTGCCCCACAGCTCCAGATACAGTTCGTTCCAGAAGACGGGATAGGACCCCGTCCCCGCTGTCTCGATCTTGGGCACGCCCTTTTCGTAGGCCCAGGGGGGCGTGGGATGCTGGCCCGGTCTTGCCCAGCGACCGGCTGTGGGGATCTCCAGCCAGCACTTCTTGCCGTGCCTGGCCCAGACCTCCAGGCCCTCTTCGATCATGTCCCAGCGGAACCTGCCCTCCTCCGGCTCGAGTTCGCCCCAGAGGAAATTAAGCTGGGTGCCGGATATGTAAGGGTTCCTGGCCCACTCTTCGATGGTCGCCGCATCTTCGCGGTAAACGCCCTTAAAGCCCGAGCGAATATTGGGGTATATCCCGAACCCGAACGGCTCTTCCTTGAGCCTTGGATAGATCCCCTTGCGAACATCCAGACTGTGACGCGACAACACAAACCCGCCGGCAACAGCAGCGCAGGTTCCACAAAAATCGCGACGGTTCATTTGACTTTGCCGGCTGGGTTTAATTGTTCGCCCTCCTGTTAGTCCAGACTGCGGACGCGAATGTTACGCCAGGCCACCTTATACGGGCCCGTACCGGGTTTGATGCCGTGGACCTGCAGGCCGATGGTCCCGGTCTTATGGGTCTTGTAGATTTCCTTGTGCGTCAGATCGGCGACCTTTGTGCTGTTAATGAACGTCTGGATACGCGGGCCCTTGGCGACAATGCGGTAATGGTTCCAGATATCGTTCATGTAGTACGAATGCTGGTTTACCTTCGGGTCCTTGCTGTTAGGCTCGGTCGAGAGCCACTTTAGCCCGGTCGCCTCGCCGTAGATATAACCGGCCTGGCCGGGACTGGCTTCGATCTCGATCTGCGGACCAAAGACGTGACCGAGGTGCTGGTTCTTAACATTCTTTTCTATGGGGAGCACATCGGCTTCGGTCTTGACACGCGAGCGGATCTGGACGCCGGAATTAAGGCCGGTATCGCACTTGACATCAAACTCAAGCTCGAAGTCGCCGTAATCCTTATCGCTGCAAAGGAACGAGTTGGGGCTTCCTTCGGTGGTTCGACCGACGATAGTGCCGTTTTGAACCTTATAGGTCGCCATCCCGTTGAGCTGGGTCCAGCCGGCAAGGCTCTCGCCGTCAAAAATGGTCTCCCATCCGCCGGATTTAACCGCCGATGAATTGCACGCCGATGTGAGAATAACAGCCAATAATACGATCGCGATCTTTCTGATAGCCATAACACTTACTCCTTTTTTAGCAGCCTAAGAACAGTAAAAACATACGATTTTAGCACAATACAATCATTATACGCCCCCACACCGGCGATGTCAAAGGTTCAAATCCCCAAAAATAACGCCAAAAAACACCAAATCCCGCACCTGTAATGAGGCTTGATGTTTGCGGCTGGATGGGCTATCTTGGCCTTATGTGCTGGCAATAATCTTTTATTGGGAGGTCTGATCATGGATAGTGGAAATTGCAGGTTTGGGGTTGTTTTTTTGGGTGTTTTGTTTTTGGCGGCGGCGATGTTAGCTGTCGGCGGGGACGCTTTTGCTGCGGGTGGGCATAGTGACTATGGTTTTGAGCGGATTTTTAACGGCAGGGACCTTAGCGGCTGGGACGGTGATCCGCGATTCTGGTCGGTTAAGGATGGTGTTATCCGCGGCGAGACGACGAAGAAGGCGGCGGCTCCTTATAATACCTTTTGTATATGGCGCGGCGGCAAGCTCAAAAACTTTGTATTGAAAGTGAAGTTTCGCATACAAAACGGCAACTCCGGCATCCAGTACCGCAGCCAGGATCTCGGCGAGTGGCGGATAAGCGGCTATCAGGCTGAGATATGCAATCAGCAGGGCAAGGTTGGCTTTCTGTACCATGAGAAGGGCCGGGGGTGGCTGCCGCATGTCGGCCAGTTCATGGTCATTGACAAAAAGGGCACCCAGCGAGCCGTCAACCAGGTTGCCGATCAGGATGCCCTGAAAAAGGCCGGCTACTACAAGGAGCAGGACTGGAACGAATATACCATCATCGCCCGCGGCAATCACATCGTCCATATTCTCAACGGCTTTCAGACCATCGAGCTGATCGACGAGGACCCGAAGGACGGAGCCCTTGACGGCGTTCTTGCATTGCAGATACACAAGGGTCCGCCGATGGTCGTCGAGTTTAAGGACATCCTCGTCAAGCACCTGCCGGAGCATTTCGGGCCGGCAAAGCTGCTGTTTAATAACAAGGACCTCGATGGGTGGGCCTTCTCCAGCGGCGAACTCAAGGACGTCTGGTCCGTTAAGGACAAGGCGCTGGCCAATCTCGGCAAGCCCCGCGGCTATATCTATACGACCGAGGATTACACCAATTATATCGTGCGGCTCCAACTTCGCCATATCACCAAGGGTAACAGCGGCGTGCTGCTGCGGGCGGTCGAGCCGTTTAAGGTCTGGCCGCGGTCGATCGAGTCACAGGGTGCGTATGGCAATATCGGCGATATATGGAACATCGACGCGTTCCCGATGAAGACCGATCCCGACAGGACCAGGGGCCGGCGGACGGTGAAGATGCACGAGTCTAACGAAAGACCCCTGGGCGAGTGGAATAACTACGAGATAAGCCTCGACGGCGGCAGGCTTGATATAAGGGTAAACGGCCTGTTGCAGAACAGCGCCACCGAATGCTGGGAAACGCCCGGCAGGATCTGCATTCAGTCGGAAGGCGCACAGATGGAATACCGAAACATAGTCCTGATCCCGATCGATCGGTAGGGTGGGTCTTGGCCCACGCGGATTCTTAATAATTATCGTCGAGGCTTGCGCATAGTAGTTCGTTGTCGTTTCTTATGTATACGTTTCTGTTGGCGTATGCCGGGTGGGCCCAGCAGACCCCGTCGTTTCGCTTGTCGAGCTGTCCGGTTGTCGGCTTGATCAGTTTTGTGCGGCTTATTTCGCGATAGCCCCTTGGCGAAAGGCGGCTGATGATCAGTTCGCCGCGTTCGTTGAACATCCAGATATTTTTGCCATTTTCGACCATGTGGATATTGGCCCATCGGGCGGTCGGGACCGCTTCGAGGCTCTCCCATACGCGGTCGCCGGTCTGCGCTTCGAGGCATCTAAGCTCGCCGTAGCTATCGACACCGTAGAGGTAGTCGCCAATGATCACCGGGGTCGAGATCATGCAGTGGAGGCCGTCGGTTTCCCTTTCGCTTTTGCCTATGCGGCGCCAGAGCTTTTCGACGCTGAGCTCGTCAGGATTGACTTTGAGCATGAGCGAGCCGTCATAGAAGGAACTGACGAAGAGATAGCCGTTTCGATACACCGGCGTCGGGACCGATATCACCATCTTCAGCGGCTCGAATGGATGCTCCCAGTAAAGCTCGCCCGTCAGCGGGTCGAGGCCGACGATCCGCTCGCCCGTCAGGCAGACGAAGACGCGCTTGCCGGCCTGCTCGATCATGATCGGCGCCGAGTACGAGACCGAATCGTTTAGCGCCTTCCATCTTTGCTTGCCGCTGTCCTTGTCAAAGGCGACGATGCAGGCCCCTTTAGGGCCGCCGATCATGACGATCAGCAGGTTACTTTCGACCAGCGGGGCAGCGGCGATCGCCCAGACGGGCTTGTCGATCTTGTACTTTGTGTTCAGGTCGATATTCCAAAGGATCCTTCCGTTGGCGGCATCGAAACAGAACAGGTGCCCCATCGCACCTAAGGAGTAGGCTCTGCCGCCGGCTACGGTGACCGCCGCCCGCGGGCCGTCCGGGTAGCCGACCTTTTCGTAAGTGCAGTCGTAGGTATGCGACCATATCTCTTTGCCGCTGGCGGCGTCAAAGCAATGGACCCGCTCGACCTGTTTCGGCTTGGTCAGGCGGTCCGTAATAAAAACCCTGCCATCGGCGACGGTGGGGCCGCTGTAACCGCTGGCGATCGGTGTTCGCCAGAGGACGGGTAACTGCGACGAGCTGAATTCCTTGACGATGCCGTCTTCGGTCCAGACACCGTCGCGGCCGGGGCCACGCCACTGCGGCCAGTCAGCCGCTGACGCCGTGATACCAAGGATCGTTACTGCGATCAATACCAGTGCAAATGCTTTTCGTCGTGCCATATTCTCACCTCATCAGAAAAAGGATTAAATCGCGTCAGCTTCTCTAATGCCAATCCGCCAGCCGCCGCCTTGAGCCTATTCTAACAAAAACAGACCCGCAGGTCAATACCCAACTCCTGCCCGGCTATATTCCCGAGACGCCGCCGGAGACGATAAACTTCATCACATCGGCGCTGTCGACCTCGACCGCCGTGATCTGCTGTGAAGGGAATATCAGCACCGAACCGGCGAAGTTGTACGACTGCGGGAAATAAACGGCGACATGATCGGATAGCGACAGGAAATCGAGGCTCTCTTTCGTGATGAAGCCCAGCGCCTTGGGCCCGCCCGGCGTCAGCTCGACAAGGGCCGGTTTGTCAAAGCTCTTATTCTCACCGGCAAACGCCCCTATAAAATCCTTAAAGGCCGAATAGAGCATCTTAACGATCGGCAGCTTCGCCAGCAGCGAGTCGACGAGCGAAAAGAGCTTTCGCCCGACAAAACTCGACGTCAAAAAGCCGATCACCGTGATAAAAACGACCGTAACGACAAGGCCCAGGCCGGGAACAGGCAGCTTTAGCAGGCTGTCGAGCTTTGTAAAGACCCAGACAACGGTAAAGACCGTAAGCGCCGCTGGGACAAAAAGCAAAAGACCCTTAAGAAAACAGTTAATCAGATATTTCATTCGTGTTGCTCCTTTCCAACCGGCTCATAATATCTCAGCCCAGTGCATAACCGCGCGGAAGTGGGCGGGTTTTGCTATGTACAGAACTCCAGAGATTCACCCGATTGCTTACGCGTCAGTATCATGCGACTCGACCTTATTCGTCTTGGGAATACCTGCCTCTTTCATATTTACGGGCAGAAGACTGCTCTGAGCCGGCATCCCCAATACTACCGTATTGCCCGAAGATTCTTCAATCGACTGAAGAAGCCGTAACTGCATCAGGGCAGGATTCTCTTTGATCATTTTCGCCGCATTCGCCAGATTTCTTAAGGCTGCTGTCTCGCCGCGGGCGCGCTCCAAAGCAGCTAATCCTTCTTTTCGAGCGTTTACCACACGGGCAAACATCTGTTTAAGCGGACCGGGAAACATTATGTCCTTTATGCTCACTGAATGAAGTTTCAAACCAAGAGCCTCAACCTTCCCTTCGGTCAGTTCTGCCAGCTTCTGCGAGAACTCACCACGCTTTTCCAGCAAATCATCAATCGCTTCGGACCCGATGATTTCTCTTAGCGCCAACTGAAGTTCCGTATACAAAGCGACCTGATAATCTTCAACCATATTGACCGCCACATTCGGATCCGCAATTTCATACTTCGCAGCAATACTAACTTTCAAAGTTACACTGTCCGAACTGAGCACCTCTTGGCCCGGAACGGCTATGACCCGAGGCCGCACGTCAACCTTGTCCAGACGCGTGTGGTACTTCAAATACCAGTACTGGCCTGGCTCCAAAACCTGCTTGAACCTACCTTTGCTATATTTCAAGCCTCTCTCGTACTCATAGATCGTTTCCCGCTTCAGGCCGAACTTCGACAGCAGAACCATAAGCACTATCCCTGCTACTATAGTTAAAATCACAAATTCCATAGTCTCTACCTCCAAATATTGTCCATGATAAAGTGTTCCATCTCAAAGACTCACAAATTGCAAGCGGAGATATTAATCCGCAGAGCCTGCAATTTGCCACGTTTCCGTCGAGCCCTTGAGACGGAACGATAGGGAGTCGAACCCTTGCGCCGGAGCGTACCTTTAAGGGAGGCTACACGCGAAACCAGCACAACGATGTTATGCCAGCCGCTGCCATTTCCCAAAATCAGTCTATCTGCTCATCGTCTCCGGTGCAACTGAAAGATACAAATTATGAGAAATACCCAAAGGATTACCTACTTTGCAGTTACCGAGCCATGTCTACCACTTTTGTCGTATTCGTGTACATTGCAGGCAGCGTGACGTGTTTCAATCTTCGGCTATGGCCGGTTCATTAGTTCGGTTATGGCTTTCAGGGTTTCGTCTATGTCCTTTTCTTCTATGCCGTAGTGGGTTACCGCTCGGAAGTGGGCTGGTTTTGCTATGCACAGGAGTTTGATGCCCTTTTCGGCGAGTTGGGCTAAGAACTGCTCTACCGTCACGTGGCCGGCGGCGAGGTCGAAGTAGATTATGTTGGTGTGTACGTTTGCCATGTCGATCGACAGGCCGTCGATTTGGCTGATGCCTTCGGCCAGGCGGCGGGCGTTGGCGTGGTCTTCGGCGAGCCGACCGGTCATGTCTTCGAGGGCCTTGATACCGGCTGCGGCGATGATCCCAGCCTGCCGCATACCGCCGCCCAACACCTTGCGTGTTCTTCTCGCCTCGGCAATGAATTCGCCCGTGCCGCAGACTAACGAGCCGACCGGAGCCGATAGACCCTTCGACAGGCAAAACTGCACCGAATCGACACTGCGGGTAAGATCCTTGACGTCAACGCCAAGTGCGACAGCGGCGTTGAAAATGCGGGCTCCGTCCAGGTGCAGGAGCAAACCGTTATCGCCTGCGAGTGCGGCGACCGAGTCGGTATACTCAGGCGTCAGCGGCGAGCCGTTGCAATTGTTGTGCGTATTCTCCAGGCAGATCAGCCGCGTGCGGGGCCAGTGCAGATTGCCCCCGCGAATCGCGCCTTCGATGACGCCGAGGTCTATCGTGCCATCGGCCTGATTGGCGACGGTATGCGGATGCACGCCGCCCAGGGCCGACATGCCGCCGGCTTCGTTGAGGAACATGTGGGCCCTGTCGCCCAATATCGCCTCCTCGCCGCGGGCGCAGTGCGTAAGTACGCTCACCAGGTTGCCCATCGTCCCGCTCGGCACCAGCACAGCCGCCTCCTTGCCCATGCGATCGGCGGCCATCTCTTCGAGCCGGTTGACCGTCGGGTCGTCGCTGAAAACATCGTCGCCAAGCTCGGCGTCAAATATCGCCTGCCGCATCGCATCGGTCGGCAGAGTCACCGTATCGCTCCTGAGATCAATTACCGTCATTGCACAGTTCCCGTCAAAATCCACATTTGCCTTAATAATGCATATTGGAGGACACCAAAGCTGCAATGTCAAGCCCGAAAATGACTATCTCAGCTGATTATACGGCCGATTGCGGGGTTGCATGACGGGCCCGGTTTTCGTCCATTGCAGACACGGAGCGGACCGGACGGGGACCGCATGCGCCGTTTACCGGATCGCCGTCGAGGGCTGGAGCAAGGCCGAGGCGATAGAGGAGATGACCAAAGGCGGATTCGATTTCCACGGAATATACAAAAATCTCGTCGACTACATCGAAGAGTTGGACATGGACAAAATAAGCTCCCTGCAACCGCAACAATAAGTAAACTGCTCAGCGACAGGCGATCGTTACCGGTTCTGCCGGCTGTTATAGGCTATTGAAGTGCCCAGGCCCAGGAGCAGAAGTGTCGTCGGCTCAGGTATCAGGACAATAGAGGAATTGGCGCTATACTGGTGAAAACTGAAATTGATCGAATCTCCGTTTTGAAGCGTCCCTGTCAAGACCCCTTCCGTTTCAGCGATCCGGCCAAGATCGAAATTAAAATCGCTGCCAATGACGATCACCTGGCCATTATCGTCAACGGTCACCATGTCGCCGACGTAACCCCCGGAAATGGTCACTAAGCTGTTATTGTAGGCGCTTAGGGAACCTGCGACCGATCCGCCGGAGATCGTAACCCGGCTGTTGTAAGATGCAGACAGACCATCGCCGACCATGCCGCCGGAAATAGTCAGCCAACTATTGTTTCGCGCACCGATCCATGAACCTATCAAACCACCGGAAATATCGACACGGCTGTTGCCCATTACATTCATCCAGCTACCGATCGCTCCGCTTGAGATGGTTATATGGCTGTTGCCATAGGCTTCCAGATGTTCGCCCACGAGTCCGCCTGACAATGTAAATATGGTATTGTCATAAGTCCAAAGGTAAGACGCTACCATGCCTCCGCCAACAAGGTTGACAGTTGTAGCCAGACCGTCAATAGTGTCATAGACGTTGACGTTTTCGCTAACGGCATAGTCGATACTGTGGACCCCGCCGTCTGCTATGGTCAGGGCATCGCAATGCGCAGCGCCGAGCAGCAAAATGGCGATCAGGACACAACTCTCACGCCAACAGGCTCGTCTCCCGACGCCAATGGAGCCGGAGTTTTTATGGCTGGAGAGGACTTCAGACGCTACAACAGCAGCTTTTGGCAGGCAAAGGTACGGAATAAATTGCATTTCGATTATCCTCCTTCAACCCTCCTCCTTTCTCGGGTTAAAAGACGGATACGCCAGCATTATGACCTTCCTGGCCCACATCGCAAGTAAAAAATCAAAAAAAATCGGATTTTTCGCCTCTCCAGCGGCAAATGGCACCAAAAAAGAGGCTGCGGACTTGACTTTCAGGCGGATTTGTGGTATATTATGTGCGTTGCCGGCGTCACAGAGCGATTATTTATCGCAAAGAAGGGGTAATAAGGATACGCCAGGCAACAGGGAGACAGGTCACGATATAAGCAAAAAAGGACCTGCCTCCCTTTTTTTGCGCTTACACCAACACATAATCTAACTGTCACCTAATCGGCGAATATGTAGCCGTCTTTGGTGAAGGTGCAGGGCTTTTCTATTGCCGTCCTGGTAAATCCAAGGCCGCTGCCTTTGCCCTTTATTGCTCTGTTGTTAAAGTACATCCCGATCTTCAGGACGCCGCCAGGTCTTTTTATCTAACCGGACGGCGCGGGGCCCGCTGGGTTGTACTGCCCTGTCTGCTGGATGCCTTGGGCAACCGCCGATGGGCCTTAACTAACCGGACCGTATCTTCACCATAGATGTACTGTCCGGACTGGAGCCGACCGGCTACACGGAGATTTGCGGCAGTGCTATCGCCTAACGCCGCGATCAATGCCGCTCTGTCAAATCTGGCAAACACACGCCTCTTATTGCCTGCCGCAACAACCTGCTGGAAGTCAGCCGGGATACCATCACCGCCGGCACCGTCAACATACAGAGCAAAAAGTGTGTCCTTGACATCGTCTTTGCCAATGCCCTCAGGCAGATACATGATCGCCATGACGAACTTGCCGCGGCTCGTAAGATTGAGCACGCGAGGAACAATAAACGCCACAGCCTCAACGCGAGGCAACACCCTCACAGCCACATCATCCGGCTCGGAATACAGAGAACCGTCATAGACCACTAGTTTGACCGTATGCTCTCCTTCCGGCAGTTCGATCATGGGAGCGACACCATTGGCATCATAGTCTTGCCCGTCGATCTGCCACGTCCATCGATATGTAAGCTCATCACCATCCGGATCGTACGAAGCAGAACCAACCAACTGAACCTGGGCAAAACCGTCAACTCCGGCGTATATCGCCTGGTCCGGCCCGGCATTGGCTATGGGCACGGACTCGGTTGTAAAGGACCATACCGGCCCATCCGTATTGCCACAATCGTTT
>DAOVVQ010000113.1 GCA_030637065.1 Planctomycetota bacterium | reverse complement strand
CACAGTTAGACTGGAAGCTCTTCGGGGCCGACAAGGCTACGGAAGAGTGCGAAGTATTCTTCGGCACCGATCCGAGTCCCAGCATCAGCATTGGTATGGTGTCCAAACTGGATCTTCCGAACCACATGACCGACCCGAACATGGTCTTCGACCTGAGCGCGGAATTGCCGCTGGCACAGAGCACGACCTACTACTGGTATGTCAAACCGACATACGGCAACCCCAGCCAGATCTACAGCTTCTCGACGACCGATCCACCGGTTAACGTCAACCCGGCTGACGGTGCTACGGGCAGAAACCCGGGTAATCCTACGCACGTAACGTTTGAATGGATCAACGCCGCAGACTCGTTTGACATCTATATCAGCCGGATCGAAGAAGATGTCAACTCGCTGAATGGTAATGCTCTGGTTAAAACAGGTATCGTCGGCAACGAGTGGTTCCCCGAGCACGACCTGATCGAGTTCATCCTGAGCGGTGACCTTGATTATGGCGGCGTCGATGAGGTTTACTTCTGGAGAGTAGTAGCCAAATCGTCGACCGGTTCCGATACAGCCAGCGAGATGACCAGCTTTACGCTCAACAACTACGAGCGGATCGAGAACTTCGGCGAAGCGGATGACGGTATCCCCTATGATCACTACACAGAAGTAACCGAAGGCCTGGAGTACACCGGGCGCATTGGAACATGGACCGCAGAGAACGCGACGATCCTCCCCCTGAACAACAGCGACGAAGATCCGAACAACGACGGACTGCTCGTCGGCAACAACGGCGCTGGCGGATTGCAGCTTAACTATGACGATTCTACCGGAATCTCTACGGCGAAATGCGTGTTCGCAGAGCCCAGAGACTGGTCCAGTGCTGTTAACCGCGCAGCGATGCGAATCGTTATGCATGGCGACCCGGACAATGACCTCGAGCAGATCACGGTCACCGTAACCGACACCGGCAACGTAAGCGATTCTATCATTATCGCCAAAGACGATGATGATATCGCCGATATGATGGTCGCGGTGCCTTGGTTCGGCTTTGAGAATATAGACATCCCTCTGCCGACGGGTCTTGACCTTAGCTCCGTTAAGGGCTACAGCATCAGCGTAGGTGACGCCTCAGGGACAGAAAAGGGTATTCTCTACATCGATACCGTAACTGTCCGTTCTGTCCGCTGCCTGACCAATAAGATACCTTACTACTTCAACAACGGCGATTGTCTCGCTGATGTGAACGAGATCACAACGCTCGCAGGAAAGTGGCTCCTTGACCTGACACCGACGACGGTACTCAAAGGCAGTGAACCTGCAACGGCACCGGTTCTGTACCATACATTCGATACCGGGACCTATTCTGATGGCGAGACGTTTACCGGTGTTGCAAACAGCAATGTGCTGACGCGTACGGCGGGCGATGAGCCGGCTGGGACGCACCAGTCCACATACGTACCGACGGCCAGCTATCCTACGACCAACACCCACAGCATGCTCGTCGACAGCACCCACAGGATGCAGACTTCATCCTTCACCAACCTGCCGACAGGCAGCGCTACGCTTTCTATCTGGGTAAAGCCTGATAACGTTACCGATAACCTTAGGACCGGTTCGAACTACGGCACGTTGTACGGCCAGAGGCCGTTCAGAATAGATACCGGTAGCAACAGCTACTGGCGGCTGAATGCCTTCGATAACGATGGCGATGTGCAGATGGGCGGCGGCGGCATAAACGGCGTAAGCGAAGATGTTGACGTCTACGCACTCGAGGGCACCTGGTTCCACATTGCGTATGTCCATGACTACGACAACAAGTCCAATGCCATCTATGTCAACGGTCTCAAGATCGACGAGAACACCGACTACGAAGACATACTGCCGTTCCCGGCCAGTGTTGCCAACATGCGGATGCCGCACAATGCCGACAACCACGGCTTCAACGGCCTGATCGACGAGTTCCGCCTCTACAATTATACCCTGACGCAGCCGGAGATCATCTTCCTGGCTGACGTGGCATCGGTCGAACAGCCGGTGATCACCGTTAACGGGGCGGGCGACATCAATAACGATTACGTATTCAACATGGCCGACCTTGCGGAGCTGGCAGAAGGATACCAGAATAACGGTGTCCTGTGGCCGTAGTAATTGTGTTAAACAGCTAAGAGGTTTTTAGCTGCAAGTAACTAACGGGCCCACGCCGAAGTTTTGGCGTGGGCCCTTTTTTTGTGCCAGCCTCAGATATGGGCCTTTTTCGGCCCTTCCGCCGCCAAATGTATCTATTCCAGCCCCATTTCCTCGCCTCAGACGGCCTATCAACCCCTTACCCCCCCCCCCTATATAGGGCCTCTGCCGGCAGATCTGAAAAAAAACAAATTGCCAAAATTCCGGTTGACATGCCGGACGGATTCTGGTAAAATGGTATCAACTGTAGAGACCGTGCTTGTCCTCTGACCGGCACGACAGCGGAGGCAAATCAGGTTATTTTGCGGCGCTGTAGGCAGTTGGCCGCTGGCGGGAGGATGTGCACCCTGGGGAGGGCAGCAAGCCGAATGCCGATCCGTCCGCAAAGGAGGCAAGCTATATGTATGTTTGCTCGGACGTAAATAGTTTATCATCACAATTAGCGTCTAAACTTTCCCAACACTGCGAACCTGTCGCTGCATCCAGCCCCATCATCACTGTATATATCCCCGAACGCAGATATCGCGCATTTTCGGGAGGAGATTTATAAAAAGCCCGGCCCGTTGCCGGACGGATCATGAGTATACGTATTATTTCGGTGGCTGGAGGGTATCCGGTCGCTGAGGAGTTATTATGTTGTGCAGACGTTTTATCCACAGTAGTTGTCATTTTATTCAAAAGGAGGCTTACTAATGTCTAAGAAAATGTGTTTTCTATTGAGTTTGATGCTGATGGTCGCCATCACTGCCGGCGTAGCCCGAGGCAGCGTCATCGAATCGTTCGTCACCTCGACACCGGGAACGATCGATTTCGAGACCACCGTCTTGAATGAGGCGCCGGTAACGATGACCAATGGCACCGGGTTTACCTGGGGCGCCTATGCCGACAATTCCAACGGCGATCCTGACCAGGCCACCGGCATGCGTATCGAGGCCAGGGGCAGCGATATGTGGTTTGGCGGACGAGCCACGGAAAACGGCAATTACACCTATACGATCTTTGACTCCACCGGCGGCAACACAGCCGACACCACCGTGGACCTTAGCGGGGGCAGCGGAACACCTTCGATAGATGTGACCGGATTTTCTGCAAGTACCAGCGATCCGTTTACGCTCACGGTGATGATCCGCACAGGTGTGGGCAACTGGTATGCCGGCGCCACCAGTCAAGAGATGAATTCAGAGACAAGCACCACTCTGAGTTGGGATCCGTTAACTGTGGATTGGAGCTTTGTCGCTGCGGATTCCGCGTCGAATCTGGATGCCCTGACCGGAACCGATGAGCAGATACTATCTTTCACCGGCAGCGGAACAGCACCGGCACTGTCGGCTGTCGATGGAGTTGGGATCCTGATCACCGGCGACGACGGCAACGAAAACTTCACCATTGAGCACATCGTCGTTTCAGACGGCACCGCGATCAATTTTCCGCCGGAGGTAAACATAGGCAACTCAAACAACTCTCGAAACGCATACCTGCTTGACGCCCTGCCCGAACCGCTGGTAGCATACAGGGTTGGCGGCACCTGGAATCCCAACAGGGACCCCAACGGCTGGGAACCCGTCGGCAGAAGCGTAAACGCCGTTGAAGATACCGAAGATGACTTCAACGACCTGATCCTGACATGGAGCGTAATAGATTTCGAGGACACGCGGGAAGAAGGCATAGACCCGCAGGTTGCGATGGATGCCGTGCAGTTTGTCACTCCAGGCGTAAACGGTTTTGATCCTAATGCGGTATTCTTCTATCGCGGGCTTTATACGCTGAAATTGACGGCTGAGGATACAGGCGGTGCGATAGGCCTCAGTACCAAGCCCGTGGACGTACGCGAGAATTTCCCGCCGAGTATCAACGGCAACACCGGCAACAAGAACCGCTCTATGTATCTTACCGACATCGTTGGTCCCCATGCATCGGGCATTACGTCTTTGCATACAAGCGACGGGACGCCCATGGAAGGCTGGGCACTCAACACCAACGACGACAATTACCCGCTTAATGTAGCTGAGGTAACCCAACAGTGGCGAGTACAGCACAAACCCGAAGGATCATTCGTAAACTTCTGGGTAACATCGGCCCAGCCGGGTAGCAGCGACAGGGTCGACTACTACGATTTCTATTCCGGAACGCAGGACCCGAACGTCACATTCAGCGATTACGGCGAGTATACCATTAGTATGGAAGTCGATGACACCGACCTCATTGCCGACCCTAACTATGAAGCCACATTCACCATGGTTGACAATAAGCGTCCGTGGAACTATAGTGCCGGTCCTGACGTCGTGGCGAATCTTTCAAGGGGCGGCACGGCCACACTTGCCGGTGTCGTTGAAGATAACGGCGAATTCCCACTCAAGACCGTCTGGTATGTCGATGAGGGGCCCCTCGGCGCGGACCTGGGAGCGATAACGTTCGATCCCGATAACACGGCGCTTGATGCGGTAGTGACGTTTATCGAGCAGGGTGAATATAGACTGCGACTTGAGGTCGGCGATCACAGCGAAACCCTCGATTGGGACGCCAATGACTTCCTCACCGCTACGGTCGACCCGACGACGTACGCAAGGATGATACTAAGGCCAAGCGACGATGCGAAAGTTCGCGGCGGCGGCGGCCAGGAAAATGAGAATTACGGAGCCAGAGATAGACTCCAGGTAAGAGATGGCGCCCCCGGCGGAGGCGAACATCAGCTCTCTTACATGAAGTTCGACCTCAACCAGATAAAGGGCAATATCCAGATCGCCGAGCTGCGTATTATGTCAAACGAAGCCCAGAATACCGGCGATACCGTCATCTTTGCAACGACCTACGGCGCAAGCGGCGAGTGGTTCGAAGGTGATGAGGACGGTGACACCGAAATGTATATCGGCCCGGGTATCACATATATGAAAAACGACCTCGTCCGCGGTGCCGAGCTTGACCGATGGCAGACCAGCGAAGGCACCTGGGGCAGTGGCAGCCGGAGGACTTTTAACGTCTCAGCCATGACAACCGAAGAAGACGGCAAGGTGACTCTTGAAATCTTCACGGACCAGAGCGACGAGACGGAAGACTTTAGGTCTAAAGAGAACTTTAATACCAACAACGAGCCCCCCACCTATCGCGGTCCGGAACTGATCATCGCCTACGATCCGAATATGCCTTACTACCCGTCGCCGGCAGAAAACGCTGTAGAGGTTCTCCCGACAACGGACCTGGGCTGGAGGGCGCACGACAGCACTTCGTTCGAGGTCTACCTCAGCACCAATGAGTCCCTGGTTATTAGCAGGGACGCAGGTGTCAGTATTGGTACAGTCCCTGCCATCAGTGCAACGGACCCCAATGCAGGCATTGACCCGACCCCGGGCATTGGCGAGGAACTTGCCCAGAGCACGAGGTACTACTGGGCCGTCGACGGCGATAATGGCGTCGAAGGTGAGGTATGGGACTTCATAACAGTAGACGTACCCGTCCTGGTCCATCCCGATCCTATAGGCAACATGATCATAATACCGGGCCGTCCCAGAACAGATCCCGGCACTGATCCGACCGCTCAGCCGGAGTTTTACTCCTGGACCGGCGGAGTAACAGCGACGAGCTTCGATCTGTACCTCAGCACCAACGAATCCGACGTCGTAAACATGGTCAGCCCCGCGGCAACGGACATCAGCAGTCCGTTCGATCCCAACCAGAGAGTCGTCCTGGCACTTAGCAATGGCGACCCGGGCGACCTGAGATACTTCTGGCGAATAGTGGGCAATCAGGCTTCCGGTCCGCCGCTGGCCAGCGAGGTCGGAGGCTTCGGCGTCGACGACCACGAACGTATCGACAACTTCAATGACCGCAAGCCGCCGCCCGCCAGCCAGACCGGTCTTAGCAATTACACCGGCAAATGGACCGCTGAGGGTGGAGCGACGCTCACCTGGATAAACGGCACCCTGCCCGGGACAGTAGGCCCCGGTGGTTCATCGCTTCAGCTTGATTACAACCATGTATCGGGTGCGTCCAAGGCGAAGTTTAGGTTCGTTGAGCCGAGAAACTGGTCGACGAACGTCAATCGTGCGGTCTTCCGCCTGCAATACAGAGGTACAGTGGACAGTGAGCTTGACGTTGTAACACTGAGGATTACCGACACCACCGGCGGTACTCACACCGAGAACTACTCATCTGCCGAAGGCAGCGACTTTGAGCGTATTAACGGTGGTATCTGGCTGGACAACACCGAGGTGAAGCTTGACCTTGCACCGTTTGATGCAACGGTCGACATGACATCCATCAAGAGCTACTCGCTTGGCGTTGGTGACGGTTCAACTGCAAGCGGCACTATTTACTTCGACGGTATACAGCTCTTCTCGACGCATTGCGAGTCCAGCAAGTATCCGTTCATCTTTAGCGGCGGCGATTGCAGTGTCGATGTCAACGAGTTGAGTGTCCTGGCCGAAAGATGGATGCACCGTACCGAAACCGTAACCGCAGGAACAATACCGACCGACAACCTGATGTTGTACTTCCCGTTCCAGGGCAGCCTTGACAGCGACACGTTTAGTGGGACTGTGTCGGGTACGCTTAATGAACATAAAAACAGTATCACACACATTACCACGGACGGGGCACCAACCGGCGGCGGTCAGTGTATCCGGGTAGACAGAGGCGACAGGCTGGAATGGGCCGATATACCTTCCGGCACCCTTGGCGCTGCCAACCCGTCTGCCACCGTTTCCATCTGGGTAAAGGGCGATGACATCACTTCTTTCGATCTTCAAGACAATGGAAGGATGAATCGTTTGGAAGTGTTTAAGTTCAGGGCCACCAGGTATCCAGACGGTGAAGGCAATCAGACGTTCATGGAGCTGACGATACCTGAAAACGATGGCGCGATAACGATGGTACTTAACAGCTTTCTCGATGGCGAAAACAATCAAAACCACAGTTATAGCGGTTTTAATACGCAGCCTTCCGACTGGCAGAATGAGTGGAACCACATTGCATTTGTCTGGGATGGCGTAAGCGGCGTAACCAGTTTCTATCTCAACGGTCTGATGATCGACCGCGAGGGTTACTGGCCCTCGGATGCCGACGACAAGGTCGAAGCGTTCATGGGCGAGAGGATCAACCGGATCCGCGTGCCTGACTGGCGTAACAACAGCACCGACGTCATCGGCGGCTACGATGGCCTTATCGACGAGTTCAGGCTCTACAGCCGGGTACTGACGCACGAAGAGATCGTAGCCCTGGCCAACCAGGCATCGGTCGAGCAGCATGTAATTGGCAACGCACCTGACGTCGACGACGACGGCAATATCAACATGGTTGATATGGCTGAGTTGGGAGCGAACTACCACCGCACCAACGTACTGTGGCCGTAGTGATCGTGTCAAACAGCTAAGCGTTCATTAGCTGCAAGTAAGTTACGGGCCCACGCCGAAGTTTTGGCGCGGGCCCTTTTTTTGTGCCAACCCTCAGACGCTGGCCCTTTTTCGGATCCTCTGTGCCATATTTGAGGCACAGGCCCTTTATTGGCCCATCCTGTAACCGCATTTGCGCAAAATGGCTAAAAAAAAGTTGCATTTTTTTCTTGCATCCCCCCCTTGCATTGTGTAGAATAACAGTATGTAAGATATGTTCGGTTTGTCTTCGGGCGACATGGAGGCTGCATTTCAACGAGCCCTTAACCGGATGTCAGGTTATTTACGTCAACTAAAATGGAACCGGCCGTCTCGATGAGGCCCCAGCGGACAAGGGTGCTGCCATCTGCACGTTACATGCAGGGCAAAACGCTTCGAAGGGAGGTTGACGGGGGGACTAAGAGAAATCTTATAGAGGGAGAACGGCTTGCAGGCCTTTCATTTCCAGGCGATTCCCAATCTCATATTCCGGCGGTCGCAAATTCACTGTCAATCCAGGCGCGTTGCCGGGTCGACAGGCAGACTGTTCATCCCTTAATTGACTTTCATTTTTGGAAAATTTTATTGGTCTTCGTAAAAGGGAGGTATGTTATGGGCAGGAAACTATTTTTATTGGCAATCATAATGATGCTGACGGTCGGCATCACGGCACAGTTCGCTCGCGCCGACATCGTAGAAAACTTCGTAGACAGCGGCGCCGTTATTGATGTAAAGGGCGATGGCAACGAAACTCCGCGAACTCAGAGTACCAGCGGACTAACCTGGGGCGGCTACAGTACCTACACCGGTACGGATACGCGCGATCGCGTACGGATCGACGGCGGAATAGATGCCCTCAGGTTCGACGGTCGACCGATCCGAAGCAGCGGAGGAGATGGCGGCGGGGCCGAAGGCTGCTATGCCTATACCGTCTTTACCTCTACGAATCTTACCGGCGGTACGATCGAGATCATGGCTGCCTCAAATGATGTTGATGCCAGCGATGCATGGACGGTCAGTGCGATGATCGAGAAAGACGGCGTCTGGTATGTCTCTGTGGAGACGCAATTCGTGCAGGATACTGTCGACAACCAAGTCCGGCTTTACACGTGGGATTTAAGTACGCCCATCACCTGGCAGCCGGCCACGCCGGGAGTCGGCAATGCAATGGACGCGGTAACCGGCAACGACGAAGGTCCGCTGACTCTTGGCACCGCCGTGACTTTGCCAGATTATATCAATGTCACCGGCGGCGGCATCTACTCGCGGATCCGTGAGAATGTCACCAGCCAAACGAAGATCGAGTCGATCGTGTGGGAAGTGGATCCCTCTGCAAATCAGCCTCCTGTGGTTAATGCCGGCGGCAATGAGACCACTCACCTTGTTGATTATCCGCCTGCCGGCACCGAGGGTGTCGACTGGTGGATACCCGGCCCCATTTTCAGGCCCGGTGAGGACCCGGTCGGATGGGAGAACCTCCAGGGTGCAACGGTTTCAGATCCGAACCCGGAAGATACACTGGAATATACATGGAGCGCGATCGCCTATACAGGCACCGACGCCCCCAGCGAGCAAGAGGCGTTAGACGCCGTTTGGTTCACCACTCCAGGCGCAAACGCCCTTGATCCGAATGCCGTTTTCGGCTACCTTGGCGAGTATACACTTCAGCTTTCAGTCTACGATGGGGCTAGCACTATTACCGATACGCTTACTCAGACGGTACTGGAAAACATCCCCCCGGTCGTTCAGGGCAGCCCCGAAGAAGGCAGCCTTGGCCGCACGATCTACCTGACCGACGTCCTCGGCCCCTATGCCTCCGGCATGATCAAGCCCAAGAATAGCTCGCCTCACCTGCCGATGGAGCCTTACAAACTCAAGATAAACGACGACGATTACCCCCTTACAAATCGTGATAATTATATGCACTGGAGGGTCCTGTCGAAACCGGCTGGCTCGACGGTGACGTTTACCCACGGCGTCGGAGCATCCAAACGCGTCTCAACGGACGAGTATTGGGGCATAGCCGATACCTGGGGCGGCAGGGCCAACCTGCCAGAAAGTTACGCCGACGACAGCGAAGACCCCAATGTAACGTTCAGCCATCAGGGCGTCTACAGGATATCCATAGACGCATGGGACAGTGAGTTCCACGCTGACCCCAACAGGTCGGCAACGTTTACGATTATCGACAACATGGACGCTGAGATAACCGCCGGCGAGGATATCTATATCGACACCAAGCAGGAGCCAGGCGTTGCTCCCGGCAGCGCTGCCAGCCAATTAGGCGGCGAGATCCTCTTCGACGACCCGGATGAGTACGTAAACAAGATCCCGCTGGAGATAAGATGGTACGCCGATAGCGGGCCGGGGACGGTGACATTTGACAACATAAACGTCATCGACACAACAGCCGAATTCAGCACGCCCGGCGAATACTTCCTGCGACTGCAGGTCAAAGACGGCAACGATGACGGCATCGACGACTATGACGTCAACGACTTCGTGATGGTAACGGTCTATTCGCAACCGGTTGATTCCCTCGTACTTACGCCGGAAGACGACACATACATCCGTGACGGCAGTAATGAAAACAAAACATACGGCGCCCATGACAACCTTCGGGTGACACGGGGCGACGGCAATCTGACCTACATTCAGTTCGATATGAAGGGATTTGTCGGCAATATCTACGAGGCCACCCTGGAACTCGAGGCAGACGGCGGTATCGACCAGAATTCGGTCGTCTACGCCGTAAGCGGCAGCGACTGGAGGGAAGGCACCGGCACCGGCACCGCCGGCGGCGTAACCGGTGACGGCCTGACATACACCAACAGCGATCTGGTTCGCGGCAGATTTCTTGACCGCATAGAAGAAGACTGGTCCACCCAGAACAGGAAACGGTTCGACGTAACCGACATGTTCATCGAATCCTACGAAAAAGTAACCTTCGAGATCGACCTCGAGTCGCGGGACGATGGATCCACTTCCAATGAGAACTTCCGATCCAAAGAGAACACAAACAACAGCGTCTATGCCCCGGGCAACGGTCCCAAACTGATCGTTATCTACGATCCAAACCAGGCTTACAACCCGTATCCTGGCGAAAACGCGACCGGAATTACTCTCTTCCCGACACTGACGTGGAAGATAGCCGGCGCTCAAAGTGCCGACGTATACTTCGGTACAAATAAAAACAGCCTGCCGTACAAAGACACTATTGATCACGGCAGCGACCCGAACGGCAGCTTTACTCCAGACCCGCTTACGCGCGGCGCAACTTACTACTGGCGGATAGACGGCGACAACGGCTCGATTGGTGAGTTGTGGTCGTTTCGAGCCTTGACGGAAAATCAACAACCTGTAATAACGCTCACCACGAAACAGTGAAATATGACTAT
>DAOVVQ010000079.1 GCA_030637065.1 Planctomycetota bacterium | reverse complement strand
ATGTAGGTATTCACTCATGGCGGCATTTTACGCCGCAAGCGGCGGGGAATACAACCCCAAAAAAATTCAAAAAACCATGCAACCCCTTTTTTCGCAAAAAAAACCACCTTTTCACAAAAAAACCACTCCCAGCCGCCCCGCTGAGCCCCATACTGCGGTATGTGCCCACGTTATCATACTCTCAAAGCACCTGCCCTGACTAACCCCCTGAAAGCTGCACCATCTGACTAACTCCGCTCTTTAGAGCGGAGACCCGCCACAGCCCAAACCCAAAAAGGGCTTTAGCCCTGCAACTAAACACCCAACCAACTCGAAACAGATTCACGCTGGCTTAATCACCCCATAATCCGCGAGGATCCGCGTAATCCGCCCGGCTGCGACGCGCTTCGCCGCGGCGAGTGGTTAAGTAAAAAAAGCCCCAACGGGGCGAAAACAATACAGCCCAGAGCAACGCTCTGGGGATCGAGACCAAAAAGCACCTAAGCCTTGAAGGGGCGACACAAAGAATCTACACACGCTGATTCAAGCGTCAAGCTCCTCGAATAACTCCTTAACGTCGGAGACCTGGTGAACATCCTGGCCAGCCTCAGCCTTTTCCAGCGTCCTGGCAGTAACTTCAGTGGGGATCTTAAGTTCAAAAGGGATCCCCTTGTGAAAGATGATCTGCTTGAGATACATCGAAATCGCCTCGGAAAGCGAAATATTCAAGGCTCCAAGGATTTTTTGAGCCTCGCTCTTGGTCTCAGGCTCCACCCTGGCCTGTATTGTCGCGGTTCTGGCCATGTCTATGATATCCTTCCAATAGTTCGATTACTCGTCATACGTCTACCATACATTGTCCTTACATTAAACATACAACATTTGTTCGGCAAAGTCAAGGCCATCCTTGAAAAAAATCCCATTCTGAACAAACAATCCGTGATTAAGGACAAAAGAAGTCGTGTAGGATGCGATATTTCGCACCATTCCGCTGGCATGTTGTGCTGTATTGGTCTGGCTATTTGGTTTTTCTTGACTACCGGGCCTTGGCGCTCTTGATCGGCGGTCTTTTTACCGGGGCCTTTTTTGGTGCGGGTTTTTTCGGTGGAGGTCCTAATACTACCAGCTTAAGGTCCTGCGAGGGGACGAGATGGCGGTAGAGAAAGGCCTGCATCATGTCCTCAGCGGGTATTGCCGGACGGACGATCTGTTTGCCGGCGATCTTGCCGCGTCCTTCCAGACGCAGGGTCATCGGCTCCCTCGATGCATTCCACGGGACCTTCAGTTTCATCTCGACCTGTTCCTTATCCGCGGGTATTTTAGTCCCGGTCAGGACGAATCCCTGCGGAGCGCCCTTTAGGGACACGGTGATCTCGCCGGCAAAACCGTCTTTTCGCAGGGCGTAGACGGTGATCGGGATCGTTGTATTCCCGCGAGCGCTGAGACTGGAGGGCACGACACGCAGGTCGAAATCCGGCTGAGGGCCGCTTATCCGCAGGCGATAGGTATACGCCTGGCCGCCCTTTTGCTGAGCGTCGCCTAAGTGAAGATAATACGTCCCGTCCGCAGGCAGCGTGGTACTGATCAGCGAATCGGCCTGGTGCGTAGTTAGCCCAGCCGAGCGGTCCTCATGGTCGTCGTTGGCCTTGATAGTCTTGCCGTCGGCGTCGGTCAGCTTCAGCGTCGAGTCCAGCGGAGAGTTCAGCCGTCGGGCATACACCTCGGCAACGATCGCCTCGCCTTTGCGGCCTTCGATACGGAATACGTCAATATCGCCCGGTTTATCGATGCGACCGTTCAAAACCAGTGCCGGCACGACCTTATGGGCGATCGTCTTGCGATTGTTGGGCTCGCGCTCCATCCGCTCTGGCAAAGTACCTACCGCAAACGGCATATTATTGGAGATCATCCGCTCTTTGCGAACCGAAACCGGAAGGATTCCCGGCAGTTTGCGCCTGGTATCCATCGTCAGCTCATCGTTCGGCAGGTTCCAGCCGATCATCTGAACCGTGGTCTGCGTATCGACCTGACCGCCCATGGGAAAGACGCTCGTAACGAACGGCAGCTCACCGACGGCGATACGGTAGACAAAATCCTCGCGCCCGCGGTAAATGGCGTCCTTGATAGCAAGGACATATTCGCCGTCTTTGTCGATCTCATAGAAAAGGGTCGGATCGGGATTGAAACGGTAATCGTCGGCGTAGGCCAACTCCTTGCCGCCTGCATCGTAAAGTCCCAAAGTCGCCTGAAACCAGCCGGGAACGGCGTCGGCGAGATACGGGATAAGTTCCCTCGCGCTGGCGGACATTACAAGCTGCGTGCCCTTTTTGAGCTTCAATCGAAAACGGTCGACATCGCCGGGCATGATCCTGCCGTTTACGATCACCGGCAACTGCGGCAACTGCTCTACATTTTTGGTGTTGGTCTTTAGTTCCTTCTCGGTATATTCCGGCAGCCCGCCTACATGAAACACAACCGGATTCGACAGGCCCCGCGCGGTCTTTATTCTCAGTTCGCGCTTGCCCGCTTTGGCATTGGGAGCTACCGTAATCCGGAGGACAAGGTCCTCGATGAGCCCGGGGTTATTCCGCCTGACAACGGGGTTATTCTTCGGGTTGGCAAGTGTATTCCTGACTTCGGCCATCTCTTTTTGAAGTGTCGCGAGGTTCGGAGCCTTGCTCTGGTTTGCCTTCTTTATCTCCGCCGGCAGTTTCTTGAGTCTGTCTCTGAGCAGGTTGCGGTCTTTGCCGCTGAGGGGCTTTACGTGTTCTACCAGCGTCCCTTTGACGCCTCCGCCGGAAACAACGACATTGGTCACCCCGTCGAGTCGCGTGCCGGCGAGTTTAACCTCAAACGTCGAACCCTGCCTGCCACCGGCTGGGAAGACGTAAGCAATATTCGCTTTTGGCGGCGCAGCCGCACCACAGATCGCCGCTGCCACAAAGGCAACCGCCAAAACCCGCACCGACGACAAAGCTACCTGCCATATAGACCGTTTCATGATATTCTCCCTTACTACATGATCTCCGTCAAACGTCCGCCCGTTTTCATCCCGTCGGCGGCAGAGGCTGTTACGCTGATATCCAGACCCTGTGGATGCGGCAGTTTCGCGTTACTATCAATGCCTAACAGATCGTACATACTGCCGATAAAGTCAACCGGATACACCGGACGGTCCTTGACCTCTTCGCCTTTCGCGTCCGAGGACCCCAATATCTGGCCGCCCTTGAACCCGCCGCCAGCGACAACCGTTGAGAAGACCTTGCCGTAATGGCTGCGTCCGCCGTTCCAAGGCGCTTCCCAACCGATCTTCGGTGTCCGTCCGAACTCGCCGCCCCACCAGACGATCGTGCTGTCCAAAAGCCCGCGGTCCGACAGATCCTGCAATAGTGTTGCGAAACCGTTGTCCATTTGCGGCAGGTTTTGGCGCATGGCCCCGAAATTATCCTTATGCGTATCCCAGCCCCTGTAATTGATCGTTACATACGGAACGCCGCGTTCCACCAGCCGACGTGCCACAAGACAGGACTGACCGAATGTCGTCCGCCCGTAGCGGTCTCCAAGGGCGTATTTATTCACGGCAAGGACTCTCACCTTACCGGCATCGCCGAGTATCAGGTCATACGCCCGCTGTTCGCACGCATCCAGCTTTTCCAGTTTAGGATCACCCTTCATGGCCTTGCCCAATGTGTTGAGTTCGTGGAGAAGCTGGCGACGGCTCTTTTGTCGCTGGGTCGTAATGCCCTGCGCGACGACGCCTTCAACGACGAACGGATCTCTCACCGGATCGCCGCCCGTAGAAAACGGTTTGTACTTCGAGCCGAGGAATCCCGCCTCGGAAAACCGACCCTGCGGCCCCGTCAGCACAATATAAGGCGGGATCAGCCCGCTGTATCCGGCGTCATAGCCCTTAAACAGCGAAACAACCGCCCCGACGCACGGATAAACCTGCCCGTCGCCGGACTTCCTGCCCGTCTGGACCATGTATGAAGCCGTCTCATGGCCGTTAACGCCGTGGGTCATACTTCGAATGATGGAATATTTATCCGCCTGCTTGGCAAGTTCCGGCAGCAGTTCGCAAATCCTGATCCCGCTTACGTTGGTCTTGATCGGGTTCTTGTACGGACCGCAGTAGTCATTGCCCGCCTCAGGCTTGGGATCGAAGGTGTCAAGATGCGGAGGTCCGCCCCACATCCATATCTGGATGACCGACTTGGCTTTGGCCGGGCGTTTTGTCGCCTGTGCTTTGGCTGGTGCGCCGCAGGTAAGGCTGCTGCCCAGTGTGAGCCCGGCTGTTCCATAGACGCCAAGCCGCATCGCCTCTCGTCTGGACATTGGCCCGGATAGTATGCGTCTTTCTCTGCCTTTTGAACTGTTCTCTCTGTTCATAGTTCCACCTTTCCTTTCCATTTTACATACATCGTCGCATCCCCCCGATCTGCTCCAATCTATTCCCGGTTTCCCACCAGCCCCTCGGATCAATGTCGGTAAAGAAACTCGGCACTGTTAAGCAGTGCCCAGGCAAGGTCCTTGCCGACCTCACGGCTCTTGCTGCTCTTGCCTGCCAGTGGCGGCGAATATGTCAGCACGATCTTCAATTCTTTTTCCGTTGGGAAACGCGAAAGGATCGTCAGGTACAAAGCTGTGACGACCTGTCGCGGATTCTGCTGTTTGGATTGTATAAACGCCTTAAATTTGGTCGTCCGCTCGATCTTCTTCTGGATGTGACTTGAATTGAGCATGTGCAGGCTCTGGGCGGCGGACGGATTATTGTTTCGCTCCGATTCCAGACCCGTATCGCGGGACGGTCGCCCGAACAGATCCAGGAACGGGCTGGTAATGCTGCCGTCAGACAGAGCGATCGACCGCTGCTCTTCCGGGATGAACGTAAACGGCTCGGGGATCGCACTGGAATACTTCTCCGTCGTCCAGGTGATCTGGCACAACGCGTCGACCAGCACCTCGGCCTCGAGCCGGCGGATCGGATAATACGCAAAATTCGCCGCCGCCTCGGGCTTATCGCTCTTTGGGATCGAAGAAAGCTGATACGTTCTCGAGTTCAGGATCAGCCGGAAAAGATGCTTGAGATCGTAGTTGGCGCCGGCAAGTTCCTTTTCCAGGTACGCAAGCAGCTTCGGATTGCTCGCCGGATTGTCCGGACGAATATCGTCCGGCTCATGAATGATCCCCCGCCCCAACAGCCATGACCATACGCGGTTGGAGATGTTTTTCGTAAACCACGGGTTCTTCGGGTCGATCAGCCACTTGGCGAACACCTCACGCGGGTCTTCACCCGGATACAGGCGGGCTCGCGACTTGTCGGGAAAGACGCCCATCGGCACACTGCCGCTGCCGACCGAGACGAGCGCTTTCTCGGCGTCGTAACGAATAATCTCCTCTTTCCACTCACCCGTCGCCTTGTACGATACCTGCGAGAAGAACGCCGCCAGACCTTCCAGCCGCTCTTTTTCCCAGTGCTGGACCCGCATACCCATAAACGTAAGCGCAACCGCCTTGGCGATGCTTTCCGGTTCATTGCTCTGGAGAGCGCGATAGAAGTTCACCGGCGGCACACGGAAATTACTGCCGCTGGCTGTGAGCATCTCCCGAACGAACTGATCATACGGCATGTTCGCCTTGACGCTCTCCCGAATCCACCGGTGATAGACCTGCACGCCGTTAGGCCACAGGTTGATCGGAAACTCCGCCTTAACCCGCAGCAGGTCGCCCCACTTCATCGCCCAGTAATCGGCAAACTCCTCACGCTCGAGCAACCGGTCGATCAGCTTCTTGCGTTTGGCCGGATTCTTATCCACGATGAACGCCCTGGCTTGCTGCAGGGTCGGGATGGTGCCGATTATGTCAAGATAGGCACGCCGAACAAACACGGCATTGGAGCAGACATTGGCCGGCTTGATATTCAGTTCGTTGAGTTTCTCCAGGACCAGCTTGTCGATCGGGTTGGCGCCCGTCAGGGTGTAGCTGGTTTCAAAAGGGCTCGGAGGCGCAGGCGCCGCACCGGCGACAATGGCCGCTGACAATATCATCGTCCAAACAAATACTATCTTCATCATGTTTTGCAACTCCACGTTTTCATCTAAGCCGGCAAGCCTTCCGCACCGCCAGGCAGGACGCTCTTCGTCCCAGCCAAGCTCTAAAATCGCGACCTCCAGCCTGCCCCCTCAGTCGGGGTGCTTTTGCGCGCCGACAACTCATTCTACCAAAATACCACGTATTATTTCAATAAGTTTGACATTATTCCAAATATTTCTCGTCAAAATCCCGCCCTCGCCTCCAAATCAGGGCCTAAACCACCTTTAATACCCGTCTGCGCAGCAACCTCCTGTCATCGAGGCCCATCGCCTCTTGCATAAACGCAGGAGCAAGGCAGATTATTTCCCAAGCCGCCGTATATCACAGAAATTGTGCCCAATAACCCCCGCTCCTTCCCCATGCATCAAAAGACGCCAAAGTCGTTTGCGGCTTATTTCTTAAATATCCCCGAGCCATCACCTGGCTTTCGCGATTTCGATGGCTTTTGTGTGTCCTCGCCGCCGGCAAGCTCAAATGCCTGTCGCGTTTGCGCCAATAGCTCGTCGACAGCCTGGCGGTTGCTGCTGGATGAGGGTATCTCTGATAGCATTTTGATAGAATCTTTGAGTATAGACCGGACCTCCGCCAGCCGCTGATCGCGAACCAGCAGATTGGCAAGCGTAAGACGAAACGCCGCAAGCCGGACCTTATAGGACACAGTGTCGGGAAATCGGCCCACCAAAGCTTTGTAAAGCCTGGCCGACTTCTGATAATTCCTTTCCGCTTCATCCCACCGCAGGGTTCGTTGCATAATTGTCCCTGTATGGTGATAAATATGGGCCTGAGAAACGGTGTAGTGAGGTATGTCAGGGTACTCGGCGGAAAGGCCTTCCGAAATGGCTAATGCCTTGTTGAGACGATCTTCGATGACCTGATATGAAGACTCAGACAAGTCCTCCTTTAAGTCAAATGTGGCGTATGTTTCGGCTAAGTGGTACCGGTAGTCGGGCATCTCCGGGTGATCAACGACAAGCTTTTCAAGAATGACCGTCGCCGTGGTCAAAGATCCTCCCGCCACATAAGGATCGCCCTGGCTAAACATCGAAGACATGTTCCGATGGCAAAGCGCCGTTATAAGGTGATAATCGGGATTGTCCGCATCTTCCGCCAACAACCCCTCCATGATCTCAATTGCCGTTTGCAGGTGCACATCCGGCTCACGTTGTCTTGCTTCCAGTTCCAGCCTGTTAATAGTCACTGGCGACAGTTGTCCGGGTCGCGAAGATTCACCGGCGGAAGTCGAATCCTGCCCCTCATCGAGCGACGATGCGTCCAGATCGTCGTATCCTCCAGAGCCCAGCAGATAATGTGTTCGCGCCAGTTCGTACCTTATTGCGGGACGATCGGAAATCGTCCCGGCATTCGGCTGAAGCGCCCGCAGTGCTTCAAGATGCGCCACGCAGGCATCGTTCCTGCTCCCGGTCGACAGGTATAGTTGACCTAAACTATTGTAAATCCTTGCGGATTCTAACATGAAGCTGTCTTCCTGCCCGAGGTCGCCATATCGCATCCGGTAGATATAGATCGCCCGTTTGTAAGATGAGGCGGCCAGGTTATGCAGTCCGAGAAGCTGGCGTATGGAGCCTACGCGTTCGTTTGCTCTGGCGATCCTTTGCCGAAGCGCGTGGTCGTAAGGTTCTGCGTTGGCGATCCGTCTGTAAAACGTAAGCATATCTTTAAGCAGCTCTGCAACTTCTCCGGACAGGACCGGCGGGGTGGGGATCAGCATGGTTATACCTTCGCCCTTATCTACCGTCAGTCCCGACACAGCCGTGATCTGGTTGGGATTGAACCGTTCGAACATCCTGTTTAAGGCTTTCATCGCAAGGTCCGCGTTCGCCTGGGCCCGCTCACGCTCGATCTCCTGGCCAATCAGCGCCCTGTTCGTGTTTATATACCCCGTCGTCGCCACTATGGCGGCAAGTACGATCAGAAACATCGTCGCTGCGGTCAGCGAGGCAATCGCCGGATTGCGACGCGACCATCGCCAGAACCGTTCTATCGAGCCGACGCGACGGGCGCGGATCGGCCTGTCTTCCAGGAAGCATTTGAGGTCCTCGCCAAATTCACGCACATATTGGTAGCGGTTATCGGGGTTGCGGGCGATCGCCTTTTGTACGATAGTCTCAAGGTCGCGCGGGATCCGCCGGTTGAGCTTGCCAAGACGAACCGGATCCGAAGTGTTGATACGGTTTATCAGCGTGTTTCGGTCCGGACCCTCATAGGCCGGTCGCAGCGCCAGCAGTTCATACAGCGTAAGGCCAAGACCGTATATATCGCTTCGGGCGTCCGTGCGGCCCTGAAACTGCTCCGGTGAGATGTACCGCAGCGTACCGGTGATCCCAGCGGTTTGTGTCGCATCGCCGGCCTGGACCGCCTTGGCCAAACCGAAATCCGTAACGTATACGATGTTGTGATAATCGATAAGCAGGTTGGCCGGCTTGATGTCCTGGTGCAGTATCCCGCGGCTGTGGGCGTGGGCAAGGGCGTCGGCGACCTGCAATCCTATCTTTGCCACATCGTCGAAGTACCGCCGGCCCAACCGAAACTCACCGTCATGGCCGGCCTGCGTCGCGGAAGAATCGCTCTTAACCTCTCCCGATTCCGCTTCCGTCCCGGCAGGCCTGTCGCTTTCGCCTGTCCGCTCGCTCATCGGCTCATTTGCTTTGGCTGCGGGCGAGGCGCCATCGGATGAACCCGTTTCATTCTCCGGCGGCCCATCGTCCAGGCTGAACAAGCCGCTGACAACCTGCTCGATGGAGGTGCTGTCGTGTTTGGCTTTGGTCGTTGCCCTTGCCTTTATCCGTGCAGTCCGCCGATCGATCTTGCTCCGGTGTCTCCTGGTGTGCAGTTCCGCGATCACTTTTTCCAGCCCCACGCCGTGGACAAGCTGCATGACATAATAATGAAATCCATCCTCCTGTCCGACACCGAAGACCTCGACGATATTCGTGTGGTGAAGACTCGCCACGATGCGGGCCTCACGGGTGAATCGCTCGAGATCCTTGGGCCGCAGCAGCGATTGCCTCGGCAGTACCTTGATCGCCACCCGCCGACCGAGTGACTGCTGCTCGGCCTCGAAGACGATTCCCATTCCGCCCCGTCCGATCTCGCGAATTATCCGAAAATCACCCAAATGTTCGAGCCTCATCGAGCCCAGATATACTCCGCCGCTCGAGATTGTTTCGCGACTGAACTTCAACTGCTCCATGGCGGTTATCGTCGGAAAAAGTTCGCGGATATGTTCCGCCAGCTCCGGATGCTCGTTGGCGTAGTCCGAGATGGAAGGGCACTTGCCCTGACGCTGCTCCTGAAGGAAGCGATCGGCAAGAACTTCCAATGGGTCACGATCTGCCTGTTCCTGGGTCATATTATTCCTGTTCGCTATAGCCGGGTATCTCCGACAAAATTTCCTTGAGCCGCTGGATAGCGCGGATGTACCGGTTGCTGGCGGCCGTCTTATCGATATCCAGAACCTCCGCTACTTCATGGTTGGTAAGCTCCTCGAAGTGTCGCAGGGCCAGAACCTCCTGGTCGACCTCGTCCATCGTCTTGATCGCCTGCTCGACCTCATTGACCATCTCAGCCCGAATAGCCGCCTGGCTCGGCGACGTAAGGTGGCCGGTCAAATGGAAACTCAGCGATTGCGAAGTGGCATAGCGGTCGTAGGGTTTATCCAGTGGAACTTCGCGATCCACATCCCGCATCTGAGCGGTGAGGTGCCGGCGATGAACCTGCGCTACCGTTTGATGCACGATCATCCTCAGCCAGATAAACGGCGAAGACGGCAGGCCCGCGTAGTGCTTGATCCTCTGAGAGGCCGCGAGATAGCTTTCCTGGAGAATGTCGTCCGGATTGATCCTGCCCAACAGACGGCTGTCAAGCCGAAAATTGACTATTCGCCACAAACGCTCGCGGTGAAGAGAAAAAAGCTCGGCAAGAGCCTCCATATCTGCCCGTTCCAGACCCGCCCGCAACTGCCCATTTTTGTCGGAAGTATCGATTTCCAGAACTCCACAACTAATTTAAACGAATACTGCCTGCACCATCACACCTGCGATACCTGCCCCAATTTTAGCATATCCCACCTTCTTATGCAAATTAAAGAGCCCAATCCCCGGAATGTTGTCAATACACAATAACAAGAAACAAGGCATCCAGCCCGCAGCAAGGGTGGCAGCGTGTCCCGATTTATCGGGACCGATGGGCGTATACACAGTTCGCAGCAAGGGTGGTCCCGATGTACATCGGGATTTGCGCAGCAAACCGATGGGCGTATGCACACCGGCGCCCACCATCGGTTTGGCTTCGCCAAACACGCTGCCACCCAATTGAGCGCGTAGGATGGGTAACTTTGTTACCCATGCTGACGGATTGCTGTTCCTACTCGGCATCCAACAGATATGCATACTTTTTGCGAAGATCGAGCAGTTCCTGCTCCTGGGCGTCGCTAAATGAGCCGAGTCGCTGGGCGTAGGTGTCCATCCATGTGATCAGACGTTCGAGGTCCTCGGCGTCAAGCTCGATATCGGCGTGTTCGTCGCCGGTGGCGATCTTGGCGAGCAGTTGGCTTTGCCCGGCGACACAGGCCCCTTCCTGCGAAATGCCCTCCTTGTACCGGGCCATAACATGGTCGTATATGCTGGGCTTACCGAAATGGATGAGCGAATCGTATGCCTTGTCAGCGGTCAGGTCGAACTCACCCGCCTGCCGAACGTCTCCTTTCGGATCGTGGCAGCTAACGCAGCGGCGATCGAGAACCGGCTGAACCAGTTTGTCGAACCGCAGGGGCCATGACCCCACCGGCGCAGGTTTGATCATCGACGGCTCACGTCTAAGGGCGACCAGATCCTTCGGCGGCGGTGCATCCTGACGCGATTCGTGACAGCCGATGCAGCCTACCGTCTGGCCCGGCTGGGCGTAGGTGGCGCTCCGCATCGTCTGGACGGCCTTGCCCTCGGCATCCAGCGCCTGGAAGAAAACGATCACCCCGGAGGGAACACGGAAATACGCCGAGCCGTCCGCCTCGACCGGAACCGTGCCCAAAACGCACTTGCCCGGGTCGTCGCGCGTCAGGCCAAGGACGGGAGAATTCATCGTCGGATGCGTCTTCGGCGGGATCGCAATTATCCGAAGAGCCTTGATATCGCCTCGCTTAACGGTCCGCAATCCCCGATAAACATCCGAGACAAAAAACCGACCTTCCTGGCGGTCCTGCCAGTCAACCGTACTCGGGATGGTGGGCGGCTTCTTCTGCCAGCGAAGCGGGATCGGGTACATCGACGAAATATCCGGATCGCGATAGAGCAGTTCCAACTGGCCGCTGCTGTCATATACATATATCCCCATCCCGTTCTCTGACCGCATCTTGCCCTGTTTCGGGTCAGGCTCCGGGCCCCACGAGACCAGGTAAAGCCTCTCCGACAGCGGCCATGGATTGGCGTAAAATGCCTTGGGCCAGCCCTCGATCTCCGGAAAAGCAACCTCCGGCGTCAGTCGCGTAACCGGGTCATTGCCCTCGCTGCCCTGCGTCGGGTCGAGCAGGACCAGGCTGCCTATCGTGTGAGAATGATGACCGGTAGCGGTAAAAACGATCCTGGGGGAATTCGGGATCGAACGCGGCTCGAACGTGCAGTGCGGACTCCGCGTAAAATTGCCGTAGACGATCCGGGCATTGGTCCCGTCCGGGTGCATCGACCACAGGCTCATAAACGGCATATTGTCCCGGTCGACATCATCCAAAAGGGACTAAAGGCTCGTGATGTTCACGTGGTGGCTCATCGCCCACGCGAACATCTCAAAAGGCGATATCGCCGTAAGGTTCCCGCCGCCGGCGTCGATGGTATGCAGCGTATAAACCGCACAGGGCCGGCTTGCCCCGCCGCCGCAGCGGACATAGACCTCCGGCATCTCATCGTCGACCAGGGTCATCGCGGCACTCTCTCTGCCGACCTGGATCGCCTGGTTGCGGCGCGTCGACAGAAACACGACCCGGCCATCGGGCAGATACCGCCCGTCAAAATCGTTATACTTTCCGCCGGTCAGTTGCCGCACGCCGCTGCCGTCAATATTCATCTCGAACAGATGATAAAACGAATCCTCCGGTATCTTGCTCTTATCCAGCTTGTTCTCGATACCGGCAACTTCCGGGTAATACTTGCACCACGCAAACAGCACCTTCTTTGCATCGTACGAAAGCGTCGGGCGAAGGAAATTGCCCTCTTCCTTAAAAGCGCCGCTGATGCACTCGACCCGTGGCGAATCCGTCTTGAAATCGCGAAGGATATAGATCCCGCCGCCCGGCCTCGACCACCAGCCCAAATACTGGTCCGACATGTGCGTAAAGCTGCCCGGAACACGCTTGGTAAACAAAATCGCATCGAAATCAAGCAGCGGATCCGACAGCAATTCCCGGCGCCCGGCCCATCGCTTACCCAACTCGATATCATCAAGAACTGCAATATCCGCCTCAGCAGCCTGCGAGCCGCTGGACCATTTTGATGTGCTGCTTTGCGTAGCCGGCTTTCCCCTGGCGAGATTTCTTATCGCGTTGTCCGGCCCGAATATTTCGACTTCATCGAGGTGAAGAAAGCCCTTGCCGCCCAGTTCTATGCGAACGTACCGGGCCTTTTGCCGGGGCACACTGATTATCAGCGGCTTGCCGTCCTTGTGCCCGTAAAACACCGTTCCGTCATGGCGATATACCGTCCGCCAGGTCTTTGCGTCATCCGAGAGCCGGATCAGCAGATTTTTCGCCCTGGCCGCCGAATTATTATCACAGCGGTTCCAGATAGCCGCCCGCACGATATCCTGCCCCCGCCCTAAGTCGACCTGCCACCACGGCCTATCATCCAGCCCGGTATGAAACCCCCACTGCCCCGTAATAATACCGTCACACCCGCCAGCGGCATCGACTTTCACCGAAACCGCCCCTTTTGCGCCGCTATCAGCGGTCCGCACCTGCACCTGGAGCTGATAATCCGCCTCAACCTGCCCGCGAAACCGCCCCTTACCCGCTGTCGAACCCGCCTGGGAAGCCTGAAACGGCATAACTAACACCACTGCCAAAAACAGCAACAACCAGCAGACATTTGTCCAAAATACTCGCGCCATACCCCCAGTCTACCAAACCCACCCGCCAAATACAATTCTTTTCAGTTCATCCGGGTAATGCGTAGGTACTCCAGTTTGGTTTAGTTTTTTCGGGGCTTACAGAGAAAAATCATTTGGGCAGAGGCCTGAATTTGGGTTGCAAAAACGGGGACTGGTACGTTCTGCCGTAAGGCAGGTTGTACCTGTACCCGCTTTTGCGGGGCCCCGAAGGATTTTTCTCACACAGTGCTTACCAACGCATTATTCGGAAGAGCCTTCTTTTCAGCAGACCAGGCCCTCATAGGGTGCAACACAATCTATAGATACAGTTCGCAGCAAGGGTGGCAGCGTGTCCCGATTTAT
>DAOVVQ010000271.1 GCA_030637065.1 Planctomycetota bacterium | reverse complement strand
TATATTCCCTAAGCGCCGAAAAGCCGGGCCGAAATCTGCTGGTATCGGCGACGGCAAACCTGACGCCTTCTTTATTGGCAAGTCGGACCATCTCGGCGGTCTGCTCGAAATCCAGCCCAGCCGGTGGAACCTTGAGCACATTGATCTTCTTTTTCATCGCCGCCCTGATGTGCTCGTCGCACAGATAGATCGGAGCTGCGACTATCAAAACGTCGAGTTGGTTTTGAATGATCAGTTGTCGATAATCGTCAAATGCAGGGCATTGACAGGCAGCCGCGATTGTTTCGGCAAGCTCGGTCTCCTCGCCACCGACGGCGATAATGTCGAACAGTTCGCTCTCGCGAGCGGCTTTAAGCAACCCCTGGCCCTGTTCGTCGAGGCCTAAGCAAGCGGTTTTTAGCCTGGTATCGCTCATAAAGACTTACACAACCTCTCAGTCGCCACCGTTTATGTGGCTATTCTTCGGCGGTATAATGAAATGGCCCGGCACCGGGAAGTGCGAGCAAAGCATCAGCACCTCTTTGCCGATCTGTTCGATCACCGTATCATTGTCGATGTTGTCTGCGATCCTGTTGATAAAGCCTGCGATCTGCTCCATCTGCGGCTCCTTCATCCCACGTGTGGTGACAGCGGGAGTGCCGATCCTAAGACCGCTTGGGTCAAAGGGCGGACGCGGGTCGCAGGGCACCGTATTGTAATTGGTAACGATCTTGGCCCGGTCAAGCGCCTTGGCGAGTTTTTTGCCGGGAACATCCTTGCTCCGCAGGTCTATGAGTATCAGGTGGTTATCGGTTCCGCCCGAGACGAGATCGAAACCGAACTCGAGCAGCTTATCGGCGAGCGCCTTGGCATTCTTGACGACCTGTTTTGCGTAGCCGATGAACTCGGGTGTATCGGCTTCATTTAGCGCGACGGCGATAGCGGTCAGCGTATGCATATGCGGGCCGCCCTGGAGGCCGGGGAATACGGCGCGGTCAATGTTTTTGGCGTATTCGGCCTTGCAAAGGAGCATCCCTCCCCGCGGCCCCCGCAGTGTCTTGTGCGTGGTCGTCGAGACTATATCGGCGTAAGGGACGGGGCTTTTGTGAATATTTGCGACGACCAGACCGGAGATGTGCGCGATATCGCTGAGATGATATGCGCCGACACTCTTTGCGATATTGCCGAAAATTTCAAAATCGATCTCGCGCGGGTAGGCTGTTGCGCCGGAGATGATCATCTTTGGCCGGTGCTTTTTGGCAAGTTCCTCGATCTTATTGTAGTCGAATCGCCCGGTTTCGGGGTCAACTTCGTACTGGACGGAATTATAGACCTTGCTGGTCATGCTGGCCTTCCATCCGTGCGTCAGGTGCCCGCCAAACGGAAGTGACAGACCCATTATCGTATCGCCCGGTTCGAGCAGGGCCGCATAAGCAGCGACGTTGGCCACAGAGCCGGAATACGACTGGACGTTGGCGTGGTCGGCCTTGAAGATCTTTTTGGCCCGTTCGGTAGCCAACATCTCTATCAGATCCGTTACCTGCTGGCCTTCGTAGTACCGTTTGCCGGGATAGCCCTCTGCGTATTTGTTGGTCAGACAGCTTCCGCACGCCTGCATTACCGCCCGTGAGACGTAATTCTCCGACGGGATCAGACGCAGCGAGCCGCTCTGACGGGCCTTTTCCTGCTTTAATAGTTCATAAATCTGCGGATCATACTGTTCCAGTGCCGATAACATAATAAGAGCCTCTCTGTATAATTATAAAAGATGCGTTCTTATAGCACATATCACCCGTCCGAACAAGGATTTATTTTGTTGACAGAGGGCCGCTCATGGCGGTAATATATCGCATTCTGACTAAGTGAGCTATAGTTAAACCTGTAAGAAGCAGCAACACGCGGCTGTGCCAGCCATGGGCGGTACAGCCGGGTTTGAGTTTGTTTGATAACCGGGGTGACAAAATATGTCCGATGACCACAGAGATGCCGGTCTGGAAAAAGCGATAGCGTTTTTCGAGCGAGCCGAAGAAGTTGCCGCTACTGACAACTTCGATTATGCGATCGACATGTATCTGGAAGGCCTGCGCCACAGCCCGGATGCCCTCGATGACGGCCATGCGCCACTGCGCAGAATGGCCCTTATCAGGCAGGGAAAGGGTGGCAAAAAGCCGTCTATCACCGACAAAGTCAAACGCCGCGGCGGAAAGACGCCTCTGGATGAAATGATTAACGCCGAGTATCTTTTAGCCAAGGATCCTGATAATCTATCGTGTGCCGAAGCGATGCTAAAGGCTTGTGTGTCAGGGAGTTACAAGCGGACAGGGGCATGGATAGCCAGGCTCGTCTTCGATGCAAACCGGGCAAGTTCCAAGCCCTCTTTGGCTGCATATTTGCTCCTGAAGGATTCGTATGCCTCGCTGGACATGTTCGAGGAGGCAGTCTCGGCCTGTCATTATGCCGCTGAGCTAAAGTCCGATGATGCGGCCTTGCAGGACGAACTTCGCGACCTCTCCGCCCAGCTTACGGTCCAGAAGGGTAAATATGGCATGGGGGGCGATTTCAGGCAGTCTATCAAGGATAAGGATTCGCAGGACAAGCTCCATTCCCAGGAAAGCCTGGTCAAAACCGTCGATTATTGCAAAAAAGCGGTCGATGACGCCCGGGAGGCGGTCAAAGCTGCCCCTGGGTCTGCAACGAATATCATGAAGCTGGCCGATGCCCTCGCCGACCTGGAAACCGAGGAGGGCTATGATCAGGCTGTTGAAGTCCTCCAAGGCGCCTATACGAAGACAAGCGACTTCTCCTTCCAGCAAAAGGCTGGATTGCTCCAGATAAAGCGGCTCAAGGGCCATCTTCGCCAGATCAAGGCCGAAATTGACGCTGAGGGCGACAATCCGCAGCTAAAGGCCAGGTATGCCTCCGCTGCGTCGAAGCTAAACGATGCCGCCCTGGAGCATTACAGGCTTTGCGCTGAAAATTATCCGACCGATTTGAAATTAAAATATGAATACGGCAACTGCCTGATCGCCAACAAACAGTATGACAAGGCGATCCCGCTCTTCCAGGAGGCCCGAAATGACCCCCGCTACCGGTTGGCGGCGACGAACAAAACGGGATTTTGTTTTTTTCTCAAAGGCTGGTTTGCGGACGCAATCGACGTTTTTGAGCAGGCAATCGAGATTTGCGAGGTCAAAGACGGCAATCTTGGCAAGGATTTACGCTATAATCTGGCCAGAAGCTGCGAAGAGGACGGTCAATCGGACAAGGCGCTCGAGCTTTTCAGGAAACTGGCCCAGCTTGATTTCGGTTTTAAGGATGTAAGCCAGCGGGTCAATAATTTGAGAAATAACAGTAGACCTGCGTGACCAAACAGTATACAATGTTGAAAAATAATAGTAGCAATAACCGTTAGATTTAGTCAGGAGAAAGTTGTGGCGAATTCGTTATCAGCCAAGAAAAGAGTCAGACAGAACGCAAAGAGGAACGTCATCAATCGTGCTCGCAAGAGTGTGGTCAAAACGCAGGTTAAACACCTTGAAACTTCTATAAGTGCAGGCGAATTTGAGAAGGCAGACGAGCAATTCAGGCTGCTTACAAAGAAACTCGACAAGATCACTGCCACCAGCACGATGCACAAGAACACTGCGGCAAGGATGAAATCGCGTCTTGCCAGGCGTCTGAGCAACGCAAAGGCCCAAAAAGCCTGATTACGCCCAGCGTTCTGACGCACTTTAGGTACAGACCCCACAGCGTCTAACCGATATAATAATCGGGTTCCCTGAAAAACAGGGTGTATTCCACTGCCATGTTTGTTTTTGTTCTAAAAACAACGACCATAGCAAGGGTGTCATGGTTTTTCAGAGGTCTCAATCGATTAGACGCTTTTTGTTTTTGGTTTACCTGCAATGGAAGTCTTAAAAGGACAAATACTTAAACTGATCGGCAGGCGGGACTATTCTCCTCAGAAGCTCGCTGCTCTGGCCAGATCCATAGGAGTATCGGACGAGGACTACCCTGAATTCAAGGCCGCATTTGACGATCTGAGGAAAAAAGGACGGGTCGTGATCGGCGCAAAGAATCTGGTGACCTTGCCAGCGATGTCAGGCAGGATCATCGGCACATTTCGGGCCAATCCCAAGGGTTTTGGCTTTTTGATCCCGCAGGAGGCGAATTCTCACGGCGATCTGTTCATCCCGCCCAAAGATACCGCTGGGGCGATTACCGGCGATACCGTGGTGGCCAAGGCGGTCAAGAGTGGCGTCCGGGCCGGGCAGATGCGGTATACGGGCAGGATCGTCGAGATTCTCGAGCGTCGCCACAGCAAATTCGTCGGGAGCCTGCGAAAGGCCCCAGCCGGATGGATAGTTGTGCCCGACGGTAAGGAGTTTTTCGATCCGATCGAGGTCGACGACGTTACCGCCAAGGCGGCGCGGGCAGACGACAAGGTCGTAGTCGAGGTGATCACATATCCTTCCGAGGGGCGGCTTGCCCGCGGGGTGATCGTCGAGGTCCTCGGAAAGGCGGGCCTCTACGACTCGGAGATAAAATCCATTATCGTTCGCCACAGCCTAAGCGGCGATTTTGACGAGCAATGCATCAACCAGGCGAGAGAGGCCTCGGAATCTTTCGACACTTCCGCTGCCTCTAATCGTGACGACATTACCGGCGAGGTGATCATCACTATCGACCCGCCGGATGCCAAGGATTTTGACGACGCCATCAGCCTGCGAAAAAACGAGGACGGCAACTGGGTCCTTGGAATTCATATTGCCGACGTAAGCGCCTTTATCGCCATGGATTCTCCGCTCGATGTCGAGGCCCGCGAGAGGGGAAACAGCGTCTACCTGCCGGGCAAGGTCATCCCCATGCTGCCCGAGATACTCAGCAACGGGATATGCAGCCTTCAGCCGAACCAGAAGCGGTTTGCAAAAAGCGTCTATATCACTTACGACCTGCGTGGCAATATCCTGGCGAGAGAATACGCATCGAGTATTATATGCTCGCGCGCGAGGCTTACGTACAAGCAGGCCGACGATATCCTTCACGGAAAGGCCGCCGATTTTGCCGGTGAGGTTGTTTCGCTGGTTAAGGACATGGACACGCTCGCCAAGGCCATCGAGAAACGCCGCCGCAAGAAGGGCATGCTGCACCTTGACCTGCCTGAGATCGAGTTGGTGATGGATGATTCCGGCTGCGTCGTCGATGCCGAGCCTGCCGATGACTGCTATCCGCATACGATCATCGAGATGTTCATGGTCGAGGCCAACGATGCCGTCG
>DAOVVQ010000321.1 GCA_030637065.1 Planctomycetota bacterium | reverse complement strand
TTACCCAGGGTGGCGCTTCGCTTACCCTGGGCTGAACTTAACAGCCCCCATTCGGCTTCGCTCAGGGCAGGCTCTTCGGGGCAGAATTAGGGTACAAACCGATAAGATAGGTTACAGAACGTACCGATGACATGGGTAACAGTTTTGGGGATATAAATATTTTCCCAACGCGTATTAGTGGAAGTCGAAAAGCGACTGCGTCTTAATTATCGTTACCTGGTCGGGATATGCGTGAAATGCGTGGATGTGCAGTTCGTCCCTTCTGGCCTCGAAGTCGAGGTAGGTGAACGGCTCGAGTCCGGCGACGGTCGATTTGGGGAACCTGACGAATACGCCGCGATTGCGGGCGAAACGTTCGAGATCGACATGGCTCTTTCGATAGAGGTTCGGGCTCATTTTTTCGACCTGGAAATCGGTCATGTAGCTAAGGCCGCGGCTGAGCGTGCATTTATGGTTGCGCTGGCCGCGGAACTGGAATCGGTCGACGAGCCCTCTTTTCGGGAGCGGCTGACCTGGTATTGAGATCAGTTCGGTAAGACACATATCGCCGGTAAAGACGGTGACGACGTGAGAACAGCCGGTCGCCCAGACGAGGGTCTCGTATTTTTCGGTCTTGAGGCGTCGTTTTGCGTAGATAGTGAACAGCTCGGGATGCAGGGGTCTCTGATATAGTGAGAATGAAAGCTCGCTGATAGCCAGATTCGTTTTCGGTGCGTCCATATTATCCACCCTGTTGAAGTTGAATTACCGTTTCTCTCGTGCCATTATTATACACGTACAGGCACCCAAAAATCAAGTGTATTATCAGTACTGATAAGGGGTTATGTCGCCATTATCGGACTGTAATCCTGCAAGTTTGGGTGGTTAAACGACTAACGACGAGAAAATTTTTTGCAAAAAATCTCACTTATTTGCAAAAATATCACCCCGCCAGCCAGGCGTTGAAGACCGCTGCGATGATGTTGTAAAATGCGTGCGTCCCAGCGGTGATGGAAAAACCGCGGAATGCAAAGATGACGGCGAAGTAGACGCCTGCGAGTGTGCGGAACAAAAACTTGATTAGCGTAAAAGGCTCTCCGAATTCAACAGATCCGTCGACGAAGAAAATGTGGTGGTGTGCGCTGAAGAGGACGGCGGCGATACCGACGGACAGGATGATCGACGCAGCCTTGCTCACACCCAGGACGTCCTGAAAGATCATCATCAGGAGGCATATCAGGATGAGCCTGAAAACAAGCTCTTCATAGATCCCGGCGCCGATGCCGGTGACCATATCCGCGATCACACCATGGGCCCGACTATCGGGCGTTTGTTCGGCGGCGGGGCTGGTGTCCTGCCCAGCTAACGGTACGGCTGGACCGGAGGCGAGCGGTTGCGCCGAAGCGATCGTCTGTCCGGCAACGATGGTGGAGCGGTCGATATAACCGGTCTGCGTATCGGCGGCGGCGGTATGGCTCATCACCAGGCTCAGGACTATCAGCGGTACGGCCAGGATGATGCACTCGACGGTCATCGGGATGAAATCCATGAGGTATACGCGCCACGGTGTTCGTGAGGTGATCTGGAGCGACATCAGGATCACCACCAGGACCAGCGGCGTCGCCACCCAGGTCCATCGCTGCGTGAAACCCAGGTAGCTCAGCATGTTTCGGACCCATACAAAGGCTACGACGCGAACCTGCGGCGAGGTCAGCGATTCGGTCAGGATGTCGGTGTTGATCAGAACCGAGCCGATCTCGTAAAGGATGATAAAGCCCAGCAGGTAGGCCAGCGCGTAGATCGGCCTTGAGGTTCGCTCGAGGTAGGAGCCCGGCACGAAGCTGACCAGTTGACTTCGACTGGATTTTGCATTATCCTTCAAGCTATCGATCATTACCGTTTCGGAGTTTAAGCCATGATTTTCGTTTCCAGTATTAAAGGGTTCCCTGAAAAACAGCGTGTACTCCCCTGCCATGTTTGTTTTTGTCCCAAAAACAACGACCATAGCAAGGGTGTCATAGTTTTTCAGAGGTCTCTAAAGGCTACCTATAGGAGTGTGAAAAGTAAAGCCTAAATCCGCTTTTGGGTTGGGGCGACGGGAAGGGGCTATGATTTCCGACCAATTGATGGAAGTGTATCGGTTACTTTACGAGCGTTTCGGGCCTCAGCACTGGTGGCCCGGCGAGACGGCCTTCGAGATCATTGTCGGGGCGATACTCACGCAGAATACCAACTGGGGCAATGTCGAAAAGGCCATCGCGAATCTCAAGGCCGCCGGCTGTCTTACGGCCCAAAAGCTGCATGAAATGGATGCCTCGTCGCTGGCGCCGCTGATCAGGCCAGCCGGTTATTTCAATATCAAGGCCAAACGCCTGAAGAATTTTCTTAACTGGCTCTGCGGCGAATACGGCGGCGATCTGGAGGCTGTTGCCCGGATCGATACTTATACGCTGCGTGAAGAACTTTTGGGTATCAGCGGCATTGGTCCCGAGACCGCGGATTCGATCCTGCTGTATGCGTTCGAGAGGGCTGTCTTTGTGGTCGATACCTATACGTGCCGGGTTGCGGGCAGGCACGGCCTCGTCGAGCCGGGCGCGGACTATCACCAGGTTCAGGATCATTTCGTCAGTTCGCTGGCCAGCGACGTGGCACTCTTTAACGAGTATCATGCCCTGCTGGTCTGTGTGGGCAAGGAGTATTGCAAACCCAGGCCCAATTGCAGCGGCTGTCCGTTGGAATCATTGCCGCATGAGTTGGAATTTTAGCTAAACCGCGTGGGCCAGGACCCATCCTACGGGGTGCAAATTGAAATGCGATGCCGGTTTGTCAGCATGGGTAACAAAGTTACCCATCCTACGGGGCGCAAATTGAAATGCGATTTGTCAGATCGTTGCCCTTGTCCGGCTGGGGGCTGGTGGACTATTGATCGTAGTGCTGCTCTTCCTCTTCGGCGGGTGCGGCGGGCTTTGGGCTTTCCGGTGTGGGCTTGGCCGGTTTCGGAGCATCCTTCTTTTCGGCCTCGTTGTCCGGCTTTGCGGGTGGATTCTTGGCCTTCCGGGCTTCGACCCGGACCTTTGTTGCAGCGATCCTTGCCTCCACCTGGGCCTGAGCCTTTGCATCTGCTTCGGCCTGAGCTTTGGCTGCGGCGGCTTCTTTGGCGGCCTGCTGGGCCTTGGCCTTTTCCACATCCGCCTTTCTTAGTGCTTCGGTGGCCTGTTTTCTGGCAAGTTCGGCCTCGGCAACAGCAACCTGAGCCTCGGCCTGTGCCTTGGCGGTTGCGGTTCTGGCCTTATCCAGGCGTTCCCTTTCCAGCTTAGCCTTCTCCTTCGCCGCGGAAAGTTTGTCCTGAGTCACAGAAAGCTCTTTGCCAACGTCCACCAGTTCCATCTCAGCCTTGATGCGTTCGGTCTCGGCCTCTATGGCCTTTTGCTCGACAACATCGGTATAGACGGTCGAACCGAACGGATCGGTCAGCATATCCGTTAATCCCGTTTCAAATTTCGGTGAGGCGTGCTTCTTCCTTATCTCTTCGACAATTTTGGAATGCTCGACACTGCCCGAAGAAATGCTTGGCGTCAGGATGAATATGATCTCGGTTGCCTTTTCCTCATAATCCTTGCTGGAGAACAGCACGCCGATGATCGGCAGGTCCTTGAAGAAGGGTACACCGCGTACAACGGAGCGTTTTTCCGACTTTCGCATCCCGCCGATTATCAGGCTTTGTCCGGGCGCGATCCTGTTCTCTTCAATATTGATCGTCCGTTCGGTAATGATGGAGGTCTGAATAACGCCTTCCGGCTTGGATTTTGAGCCTATTATTATATCAGTCGTCAGGCCTATCGAACCGTCGGCAAAGACATGTGGAGTAACTGAAAGCGAATCTTCAACCCATACATAATCGGTCAAACCGAACG
>DAOVVQ010000221.1 GCA_030637065.1 Planctomycetota bacterium | reverse complement strand
TGATGCACAAATTGCAGACATAAATGAAAACAACATGAAAGGCCGGACAATTTGTTTGAACTGGTTAGAACGCTTTTCATTGGACGTTTTATTTTTCTTGCCCCAAAGGGATAATTGCCAAATATATTTAAACCCCGGACGTGTCCAGCAGGTTGCTGCTAAAGATCAAAAAAACTTTGAAATCCTAAAAACTTTTCTTGACACAAAACCCAGCCTTGTGTATTATAGACACCTAACAATAACAATCTATGATATGAAAGGGTCAAACAATGCCAACACAAAAACAAATCGAACCAGCCCAGGCCCAGATGGCCTACCCCTATTTGAACAAACAAACCCAATCTTAACAACTTCTTAATATCGTTAACCCTTACACAAAAAGGACTTACGGAAATTTGAACCAAAACAAGCCAAAAAAAACAAACCCAATACAAACCCAATCAAACCCAATTTTGAGGAGTCGCAAGCCATTATTCTTGACTTTTAAATTGTAGTTTTGCATTTTGAGATTTGATATTTGATATTAAAAGCGGTAAACTGGCATGTTCTACTGCAAGGCAGGTTGTACCTGCACCCGCTTTTATCTTACCCAGCCGATGGGTGAAAGGAGCCATGCTATGAAGGACCTGAATCGAAGGCAGTTCATCGTAAAATCCGGAAAAACCGCCGCCCTTACCGCTGGCGGACTCTCGCTTACCTCGGCGCTGCCAAGCCGCGTCTTAGGCGCCAACGACCGGCTCCGTATCGCTCTCGTCGGCTGCGGCGGACGGGGAAGGTTAGACGCCAGATGTGCCGTCGTCAACGGCGCCGAGATAGCCTGGCTCTGCGACCTCCGCGACGATCGACTCGCCGACGCCGCCAAATTCATCGCCGAGGTCCAGGACCGCCCCATCAAACAGACAAAGTCAATGGCCGAGGTCTACGCCGACAAAGACGTAGACGCCGTTATCATTGCAACGCCCGACCACTGGCACGCACCGGCAAGCATTCTCGCCTGCCAGGCCGGAAAAGACGTCTACGTCGAAAAGCCCCAATCCCACAATCTCTTCGAGGGCCGCCAGATGGTCAAGGCCGCCCGAAAATACGGCTGTGTCGTTCAGGTCGGAACCCAGAACCGAAGCGGAGCCTACAACGCCGACGCCCGCCAGTACGTCGCCAGCGGCCAATTAGGCAACATCCCCCTCGTCAAGGTCTACAACCTCAAACCCGGCAGCCCCTTCAACTTAGGCGATACGGGACCAAAGCCAGCCAATTTCGACTGGGACCGATGGCTCGGAGCCGCACCTCTTCGCCCATATCACGACAACATCTTCAAGAGCGGATGGCACCACTTCTGGGACTTTAGCGGTGGCGACCTGGCAAACGACGGCATCCACCAGATGGACCTGGCCCTGATGCTGATGGGCGACCCAGGCATGCCCAACTCCGTATCCGTATCCGGCGGGCGCCTGGCACACAAAGGCGACGACTCCGAGGTGCCGGACCTGATGATAGCGACCTACGAATTCGACAATTTCGTATTGGTCGTCGAGCACTCCAACTACCCCCGCTACATGCGAAAGACCACGGGCACGATCCGCCGCAACGACGAATTCCCGTACTGGACCCAGAACTCGACCCGCATCGAACTCTACGGAAGCGAGCTTATGATGACCGTAGGCCGCCACGGCGGCGGATGGCAAGTCGTCACATCCGGCGGCCACAAGGTCGAAGAGCACTACGGCAGAACATGCGACGACGAACACATGCTCGATTTCTTAGACGCCATAAAGACCCGCAACCGATCCAAAGGCGACGTCGAAACACTCGAGCCAGCCGCAGGACTCGTCCACTTAGCCAACATCTCATACCAAACCGGAAAAAGAAAACTCTGGTACGACAACAAAAACACAACATTCATAAACGACCCACAGGCCAACAAACTCATCAAACGAGCATACAGACCAAATTACGCCGTACCGGAAAAAGTCTAAGAGTCAATACCCGAAACAGCCTTGAAGTTGTATTTGTAGGTCAGTTTTTACGTAATGCCCCGCCCAGCCGGTTCATGGTGCAGTCCGCCGCCGCAGTGGCAAGCCGGCGAGTTGGGTTCAACGGACTGCTCCTCGAATGCGACCTGCTCGAGGATCGAAACCAGCATCGCAACACCCGCCCGCTCAACAGCCGCCCGGCAATCAAGCCAGCAGAGACCGGGTAACGGGGTCAGCGGCATCCAGGCAATTGCGCGGCGCCCTGATAACGGGGTCAACGGGGATCTGATAATGTGGCCAGCAGCATCCTGGCAATTGCGTAGAGACCGGGCAGTGGGATCGGCGGCAGCTGGTGGGTTGTGATGCGCAAAAAAAGAGGGAGACAGACGCCTTTTTTTCTTTTCGTGCGGCCTGTCTCCCTGCTGCGAAGCGTATTCTTTTAATACTTCTTCTATGCGGTAAAAATGACCGCTCTTTCACGCCCGCAACGTCATATAGTATACCTCAAAAAAGGCCCAAAGTCAAACGCCCAGCGGCATTTGCTTAAGAATTATAGTGCACTGCTGCAAGATTAAAATGTACATGTCAGATCGGGTTGGATCCTGATGAATGAGACATGTCAGGTTGGGTTGGGTTCTGACAAATGAGAGATCGGATTAAGTTGAATTTCGGGTCGTTGCGTGATATCGTGTTGGATATAAGGCTCATGTGTTGGATATGAGGCTTGGCAGAGCTTCCCGGGCCGAGGCAGCGAGGGTGTGGAAAGCCCCGCGAACAGCCTGCGAGAAGTAGGCGATGCGTACTATCTGGAAGCCATATTAAATGGAGACGCAAGTGATGTGCCGAAATGGAGATCGAATAATTACGCCGCGTGTATGCGATCTTATCTATGCAAAGTGGGTTGTCGTGCTGGGTCTGGCTGTGCTTTTCGGGCAGCAATCGTTGGCTGGTGGACGTGGGGTGGCCTGGCCGGTGCATGTGATCGATTCGGGTCTGAGCGGCGGCGACGGCGTGCGTCTGCTCGATGTGGATAACGACGGCGACCTGGACCTTGCGGTGGGATGGGAGCAAAGTGGTGTTTCCCGGCTCTATCTCAATCCCGGGTGTGTTCCTGAGGTGCGCGGTAAATGGCCGGTGATCGGCTGTGGCGCTGCGCCAGCCGTGGAAGATGCGATGATGGCGGATGTTGACGGGGATGGTCGGGTCGATGTGGTTAGCTGCACCGAAGGCGGCAATAAGCGTGTGCTGGTTCACTTTGCGCCGATCAGGGGCGATTATGCCGACAGTGCAGCCTGGAGTACCGCTGAATTTCCCAAAAACCTGGCGGGGGATCGCAAGTGGATGTTTGCCATTGCTCTGGACGTGGACGAAGACGGCCATCTTGACATTGTCGCCGGCGGAAAAGGTGCGGGCTCGAAGGTCGCCTGGTTCGAGTCGCCTAAGAGAAACAAACGCGATCTGTCGCGGTGGCGGTTTCATGAAATGAGCAATGCGGGGTGGATCATGTCGGTGATCGCTCAGGATATGGATGGCGATGGCGATAGGGACATCGTGGTCTCCGATCGCAGGCCTGAGGGCTGGCTCGAAGGCGCGCGGTGGCTTGAGAATCCGGCGCCCGACGGCGACCAACGCGGACTGTGGACCAATCATTTCATCAGTGAACCAGGCGATCACGCCGACTTTATGGACTTAGCTGACATGGACGGCGACGGCGATCTGGATGCCATCGTCCCGTGCAAAGATCCCGATCGCATCGACTGGTACGAACGGCTCGATGCAAGCGGCGTCAATTGGACGAAGCATGAGATCGCGTTTCCTCCGAACATGGGCAGATCCAAGGGCGTCAGGGTGGGGGACATCGATCTGGACGGCCAGTTGGATATCGTGCTGTCTTGTGCATCAGCCAGTAACCCGCTTTCGGGCATGGTTTGGCTGGAGTATGAAACCAGCGTGCTCGATGCAGTCTGGATCGAGCACGAGATATCCGGGGCCGACGGCAGCAAATTCGACCGCATCGAATTGATCGACCTCGACGGCGATGGCGACCTTGACGCGATGACCACAGAAGAGAATTTCGGCGACGACAGCCTGGGCATCGGCGTGATCTGGTATGAAAACCCGAAGTTCGATCCATCCACCGCCGAAAGATAGAGTGCCCTGCAAAGGAGCGGTCCGGGCAAAAACATCGACGGCGCTGGCTGAGTCGGCCTGCGCAACGTGGGCCACTTTACTCCTGGCCGCACTTTCGCCAGTTTTCGGCGAGTATCCGGAAGTCTAAATAATCGACGTAAACGCGTGTACTTGCGCTGCCGGGTCCGGGGATGTAGCTGTATCCGCTGTCGAGATTGCTCCTGGCCGAGGAATCGGTGGTCAGCCAGTCCGATTGCATGATCCGGAGGTCGTCGATATTGACGCAGCAATCATCGTTGAGATTACCTTCGGGTGGATTGGTGCATATTGCGCTGTCCTGGCCGGTCAAGCCCATGAGATTGAGGCGGGGCAGGCCCTTTAATATCTCGTTTTTGGCCAGATGCTCGGATGGCAGGTCGATGGGAATATCCGCCAGGGTGGATTTAAAGGGGATAGCAAGAATACCGGCGAATACCGCGGCATCCCTGACAAGGGCACGGCGGGTCTTTTGCTCTTCCTGGCCAAACAACAACGCCAGCGGGTTCGGTAGAGACGAATCGTTCATTTTCAGATCCCATAGACCTTTTCACGAAAAACAGCACAACGCCGTTCACCCTAATTATCGAAGGATTTGTCGACAACTTAACTCAAACTGACCATTTTTTATAACGGACTGGCTTTTTAGTCGTTAGTCGATGGTCGTTAGTATTTAGTCGGTCGAGGCCGACTTCGTCGGTAATTAGTTTAAGTTCTTATTGGGCAATGGTTTAAGCCAATACTTGCACATCAAATCAGTCAGTTTAGGTTGAATTACGGGTTGCTGCATGGTATTGTGTGGATATGAGGCTCAGCAGAGCACTTGGCCTCAGCGCAGCGGCGCGGGCTGGAAGCGATATAAACAGAAGTTATGCTTGAGAAAAAGCCGATGAAGAAACAAGATAGTGTCTTCTCCGATCGAATCACTGACGTTCCGCGTTCATTCATTCGCGAGATACTCAAGGTTGCTCTCGATCCCTCCGTGATCTCTTTTGCCGGCGGGCTGCCCAACAGAGCTCTGTTTCCTGTGGAGGCACTTAAAGAAGCTACGAGCAAGGTGTTCGATGCACACGGTCGGGACGTCTTGCAGTACAGCAACTCGGAGGGCTATCCGGAGCTGAGGGACTACATCTCGGCACGATATCGCGAGAAGAGTAACCTTGATGTCCCCGTCGAGAATATTTTGATTACCAGCGGTTCTCAACAGGGCCTGGATCTTCTGGGAAAGATATTCCTCAACGACGGTGACGGCGTCGTGATCGAAGAGCCCGGCTATCTGGGAGCTATACAAGCCTTCTCGCTTTACAAGCCCGAATTTCTTCCAGTGTCGGTTTCCAGCCAGGGAATGGATGTGGAAAGACTAAGCTCTGTCATGTCTAAATGTCCGAAACTGGTGTATACGGTTCCGAATTTTCAGAATCCATCGGGCATCTCCTATACCGAACAGAATAGACGTGACGTATCCAGGGCACTTGAGGGCACCAGCACCATATTGATCGAGGATAATCCATACGGCGACTTGCGATTTACAGGTGAACCTCACTCCTCCTTCAAGGAATTATTGCCGGACAACACGGTGCTGCTCGGGTCTTTTTCCAAATGCATTGTTCCAGGCTTTCGGCTGGGATGGATCGTTGCGCCGACCCATATTATGAAGAAGCTCATTACGGCAAAACAGGCAACTGATCTCCACACAACTCACTTTACGCAAAGCATCGTGTATCAGTACCTGCGGGACAATAATATAGATGAACATATAAAGACCATCATAGACGTGTACGGGCGACAGTGTCAGGCGATGCTGAGCAGTATGCAGAAGTACTTCCCACCAGGCGTGACGTATACTGAGCCGGAGGGGGGAATGTTTCTCTGGGTTGAGTTGCCACAGAACGTCGTTGCGCTGGACCTGTTCGAGCTGGCAATAAAAGACAAAGTCGTATTTGTGCCTGGCGACCCTTTCTATGTCAACAGAACACGTACGAACGACCTGCGACTCAATTTCTCATGTGTGGACGAGGAGACCATCGTTACCGGCATCCAGAGACTGGGAAATGCAATCGGGAAGATCGCAGGAACGGGAGCATAAAAATCGAATCGAGCAAGAGGCGTCCCGTTCCGGTCGTTGAATAGCGAATTGAGAATGCGGTATAGTAGGTATATCTAAAGGCGGAAAAGTACTCATGTGGCACACAAACTGTGGCGACAGGAAGAAAGTGTAATTAAGTTTCAGGCGGGTTGCCGCTAGAAAGGGTTATTTGATGATGAATCGTAGAGAGTTTTTGCGAGTGGCTGTTGTTGGTGGTGTTGCTGTGAATTTTGCCCGGCAGGCTACAGCCAAGCGGGGTAAGAAGCGGCCTAATGTTGTTTTGATCATGGGCGATGATATTGGTTTTGCCGATATTGGTTGTTTCGGTTCGGAGATCGACACGCCTAACCT
>DAOVVQ010000003.1 GCA_030637065.1 Planctomycetota bacterium | reverse complement strand
GAGCAGCACTAATAAATTATGTACGCTGGGTACGTTTGCTATCCATTCCGACGGAGGAGCATACAGAACCGCATGGGTAACAAGTTACCCATCCTACGGACTGACGCGCATTTTTTTAGTGGAATTGGTATTAGTCAGGTGTGCAACCATCCACCTCGGCGGTGCCTCGGTGGCTGCCACCCGTCGCTCGCCGCGGCGGAGCGAGTCGCAGCCGGGCAGAGCCCACAGAGAGCCTGCCCTGAGCCTGTCGAACGGGACACAGAGATTCTCTAATTCTTTAATTCTATTCTTCTATAATTCTTTCTTAGTTATATTTGGGTTTTTCTGTAGGCCTCTACTTCCCAGTTTTCTATGAAGTTGCGGGCCCGGTCTGTCAGGTAGCATATTCCTCCGAACGCTTCGGCGAGCTGGGTTACTAATGCACCATCCTGCGACATTTCGAGGGCGAGGTCGGCTTTTCGCCGGGTTTCGCCTGCTCCGAAGACGAGACCGTTAAATGAGATGATCCTTGGCCAGTAGCCGTTGGTCTGCTGGAACTGCTTTATGGCCTCGGGTGAGGGGGTGGCGACGAACGGGAACGAATAGGCGTAGACTATGTGGTCCGGCGAGATCGGGCCCTTGTAGACCTCGAAATCGCCGCTTAGGCTCAGGTCGACCTCGGCGATGCCGTCAAGAGCGCTGGTTACGGATCCCTTCGCCTCAGCGGCGACGGCTGCGTCTGGGTCGGGGCCTACCGTTAGTTCCATTGAAATATTGGCCTTGCGGTACTCGTCGCGCAGCGTATTCATGATGGTGTGATAACTGGCCCGGATGCCCTCGGCATCGTCCGCAGCCACAAAGACACCGTGGCTCTTCAAAAAGATCATCGCCGGCTCGACGCCTTTTTCGGCCTTGAACTTTTCGATCTCGTTGCGAACGACCATGCAAAGGGTGTATCCGGGGTCGATATAGTCCAACCAGAGTGCATCGGGAAAGAGCCGCTGACAGGCTGCCTTGCCGTCTGTGGCGCAGGTCATGCCGTTTACTATCGCGGGATGGGTGTGGACGACGAATTTGGCGCTGAGCGAGTTGTGGAGAGGCGCCTCGACGCTGGGCCGGCCCTCTGCCCCTTCCAGCCGCGAGCCCATCATTACATCTTTGACCAGGGCTTCTCGCTCGGAAGGGTCCTTGGGCGACTGGACGTCGTAGAGGCCGCCGATCTTTTTGCGGTCAATGGCGACAAAGGCGCCTTCTGACAGGCCGCAGAGCGTGGTGCCGGAGGGCTTTACCCAGAGCGTCTCAGCGTCCTTGACGGAGGTGTTACCGCCGCCGCCGCGTACATATTCGACCGTTCCAAACTCATGTGACAACTCCGTAATCTCTTGAAGTAAACCCAACTGACCGTCCTTTCAAATAGCCCTGAAATTCGATTAAAAACGCTACATTTGCCCCAGCGGGCATGTGAACCACAAATAGTAACACAACCGCGGGTGAAAAGCAAATGTTGAGAATAGTATTCAGTCCCGATGAATCGGGGTCCCGATAGATCGGGATTTCGCTTCGCTCAATTTCTGTTTGCCGCGCTCAATATGCAGTGGACAGTATTCGGCATCCAGTATATAGTATCCGGCGGAAGGGTTATTGTGATTCTTGAACTTTCTTTTTATTGGCAAGGGTATTTGGTATGCGGTTTGGCTTGTTTTTTATGACAGTTGTGGTCGGCTGCGGCGTTTATTAACGTATGCCGGCCGGCGGATCTGGTCGCGGAGGCGGATGATCGGAGATAGATTTTCAGCGTGGGCTAAAGCTCACCCTGCCATGCTACTTTAACGATTTTTTGTAACAGGAGAATGTATTATGAAGGCAAAGATCGCCCTTTTTACGGGCATATTGGTTATGTGGTGTGCGGTTGCAAACGCAGGGGCCGTTAATGTCGAAGGCGGTTTGGTTGTCTGCATCGGCGCTAAGGCGCTCGAAAGCGTTTCAGATGATTGGGAAAAACCCGGCTGCATTTTCCAATGTCTGGAAACCTCCAAGGCTGAGGTTTCCCGCCTTCGCAAAAAGATCCGCACCGCCGGGTGTTACGGCAAGGTCTCAGCAGCCGTTTTTGACGGGCGACACCTGCCGTATATCGACAATCTGGTGAACCTGGTGGTTGCCGGTTCCGGGTGCCGTGTTTCGGATCCTGAGATGCTAAGGGTACTTGCGCCGTACGGCACTGCAATTGTCAGCGGCAGGAAGATAACCAAACCGTATCCGAAGGAAATGGACGAGTGGCCGCAATATCTGCACGGGGCGGATAATAACTGCGTTGCGCAGGATACGGTGGTCGGGCCGCCTCGTCATGTCCAGTGGATCTCCGGCCCGGCCTGGACCCGTTCGCACATGGGAGCGGCGACGATGGCTGGGATGGTTTCTTCTCGCGGACGTCTGTTCACTATCGAGGACACTACTACAGCCGAGAACCAGTTCCTGCCTGCTAAATGGAAGCTGTTCGCCCGCAACGCCTTTAACGGTGTGGTGCTTTGGACGCTGGACTACCCCGACTGGGAGCAGATCACGGTCCATATCAAGCAGTTCCACGCCCAGATGAAGCGGCGGCTGGTGGCCATTGGCGATACGGTGTACTGCACGCCGGGGCTAAAGGCGCCGGTAACGGCTCTGGATGCGGCGACCGGAAAAACCGTCAGGCAATATAAAGGGACTCAGGGCACTCAGGAATTCGTCTGGCACGATGGACTGCTCTATCTTGTTATCGGCGACCGCATGTTCTTTAACGCCTACGGCAAAGATTCGGAAGCTGAGCCGAAAAAGAAAGGCAAGAAGAAGGCCCAGGCTGAAGCTGAAGTTAAAGCAGCTCCCGATACGCTTTTCAATGGATACGGCTTCCCGTCGTCGGCTTATAATCCGCGAACGCGCAACGCCGAGAATCCCACCTGCATCATCGTCGCTATCGACGCCGAGACGGGCAAAGAGGCCTGGCGGACCGGAGAGATCGCCGATTATGTCGGCTGTACGATGGCGCTCAAGGGCGACAAGCTGGTTTATCAGAGCGCTGGCGGGGTGTTCTGCTTAAATGCGCGGACGGGTAGAAAGAACTGGGCGGTTGAAAAAAAGATCGCTCACGGAACCGGCAGTATGCCTAATACCCTCGTGCTTAGCGATGATGCGGTTTATTCCGAGGAAGGTAAGGACCTGTATGCCTATTCGTTGGCCGATGGCAGCGATTATTGGGGCAAGGCCATCAAGGCTCGCAAGGGTTACCAGGCTGAGACCGATATAATGATAGCCGCAGGCGCCTTGTGGATGTGCGGTGCCAGCGGCACGCCCACCAGCTACGACTTGAAAACGGGCGACGAGATCAAGACGATCGCCCAGAGGCTCTCCAAGCCGATGGGGCACGATCGCTGTTTCCGCAATTTTATCACCGAACGCTTTTTTATCAACAGCAAGACCGGTGGGCCGGACTGCCTGGACCTGGCAAGCGACACCGAGTATCCCAATCCCTTCACGCGAGCGACGTGCAGCATGGGCGTTCTGCCCTGCAACGGGCTGATGTATCTTGGGCCGTACTCCTGCCAGTGCCACCTGCCCGTCGCCCTGCACAACTTCAATGTCTACTACACCGACGAGGACGTATTACCTACCCAGGGCAAGGCCGCGGACGTTAAACGTTCGGTCCGCCTTGAGAAGAGCACGGCCTACGGCTACTCCGGCAGGACTTCGGACGCTCCGTGGCCGACCTATCGCCAGGATGGTCGCCGCTATTCGTCAGCGGCAAAGAGCGTGCCAGCCACCGGGCTCAAGCGGTTGTGGAAAGCCCGCTTCGAGAACGCCGCCAGCGCGCCTGTGATCGCCGAAGGCAAGGTGTTCGTCGCCGAAACCGATGCCCATACCCTTTACGCCCTGGACGGTACCAGCGGAAAAGAGCTTTGGCGATATGTTGCCGGAGGGCGGATCGATTCGCCGCCGACCTACTACAAAGGGCTGCTGCTATTTGGCAGCCGCGACGGCTGGGTGTACTGTGTGCGTGCTTCCGATGGGATGCTTTCATGGCGTTTCCGGGACCTGCCGGACAAAATGATCTGCGTTTACGACCAGGTCGAGTCGGCATGGCCCGTTCACGGCAGCATACTGGTCAAGAACGACACCGCCTACTTTTGCGCCGGTCGTTCAACCTATCTCGACAGCGGCCTTTTCGTCTATGGCCTCGATCCCGTCACCGGCGAGATCATTCACGAGCGGCAGTTCTACGGCCCCCACGGCCCCGACGGCTTCCCGGCGTTCGTCGAGAAGGGCGACCGGTCGGATACGGAAGTTATTAAGGGGACCACCGCCGATGTCATGAGCTGTGAAGGGGACACTCTCTATGTCCGGCAACTGGCCTTCAACATGGACCTGACCGACGCGGTGCCCGGAAAGCATCTGCTGTCCTCGGCTGGGATGCTCGAATCGAATCGCAATCATCGCGAATACAGTATCTTTCAGGAGCAGTTTAACCACCGCAAAACGTGGACCACTGCGGATACGGATTATCCTACCGGCGATATTCTGGTCTCCGACGGGACGGACTACTATTCGGTATATGGCCTGCAGGTAAACCGCGGCGCATCCTATTTCGACCCGCGAAGGGACGGCTACGGACTGTTGGCCAAGACCAGGTCAGCGGACAAATGGTCGAGCAAATGGAAGAGCAATATTCAGTTGACCGGCAAGGCAATGACGCTGGCCGGCGATACGATCTTCATTGCCGGAGCGCCGCTGATCTTCAAACCCGGCAATTACGAGGCCACCTACGAAGGCCGATACGGCGGAGTGCTATGGGCCGCCTCAGCCGCGGATGGATCCAAACTGGCCGAGTATAAGCTGGAAAAGCTGCCCGCATGGGACGGGATGTCCGCCGCCTACGGCAGGCTGTACATCTCCAGCGAGGACGGAAGCATCGAATGCTGGTACGGAGAAAAGAATTAGAGAATTAGAGAAGCAGAGAAGCAGAGAATTAAAGAAGCAAAGAATTAGAGAATCTCTGTCCCGACGGGTGGCAGCCACCGAGGCACCGCCGAGGTGGATGGTTGCTGCCGATAGGAACAACAAAAAAAATTCCATCCTGTCAAGCCCGGTGCGGGCTGACAACACATTTTGAAATTTGATTTGTCGTTTTACATTTTGATTCTTAATCTTTGATTTTTGCCAGCCCCGCAGCATGGTCAACAAGTTGCCCTGCCGCCTGCTTTCACATACTCAACTGCCCAAGCCGCAGCCTGACCTCATGCGGTGTTTTGCTGTCGGGCTCGATAATGCTCAGGACCACCTCATCGCCGGGTTTATGGCTCAAAATGGTCTCATGAAAGTCTTCTCTGAGGCGAACATTCTCGCCGTCTATCGCTACGATCAGCGACTCCTTAGTCAGCCCCGCCGCCTGGGCAGGCCCGCCTTCGTGGATCGGGACCGTCACGATACCCTCGGTCCCCTTGGCAAAGCGTTTGATAAATCCTCTCGGCTGGGTCCACAGCTCCTCGAACCCGCACCCCATCGTCGGCGTAAATACGCTCCGCCGCGTCTTAACCAGATGCGAAATAGCATCCGGCGGAGTAACGATAGCGATACCAGCCCCGGCACCGTTGTGCGTCATGAATCCGGATTGACCCCCGACAACCCGGCCCCTGTCGTCGAGCCACGGCCCCCCGGAGGTCCCCGACGGCGACGGCGCAGCAACGTGATAGGCACGCATAACCATATTGCGATCGCCAAAATAGTTAAACGTAGGCCGCTCGCGGGCCACCGTGCCCTTGATAATGATATTGTGGTGATAGAGTGCCAGCCCGTAAAAGTATACCGGCTGAGCCGGCGAGGGCATCTCATCGGATATCTTCAGGAATGGATACTTAGAATTGGCCTCAGCGTCATGCAGCAACGCCAGATCATGCCCCCAATCGACGGCGACAACCCTCACAGGACGCCGCTGACCGTCGGCCTGCAATATCTCGATACCCTCCCTGCTGGCCCCGATCACATGAGCGGCGGTAACAACAGTGCCCTTGCGGTCGGCGAACCAGCCCGACCCCGAAATACGCCCCCCAACAACAACCTCAACCGACGCGATCCTGGTACTGGAATATAACTGGGCCGGGTCAACAGGCCCATCAGAAGCGCAGCCAGCCAGCACGCACGCAACACATCGCCAGACAAAAGATTGTTCCTGGAACCATTCTAATCATAGCTGCAATAATAACACAACCACCAAAACATGAAAGAAAAAAACCAGAACCAACCCAGCCCGCTAAAAGAGAACGAATCGGTCGGCCCCGATGACGTTGATATCCTCGCTGGAAGCTGGCGGGGGCCGTAAGGCCGCGAGAGGGGTTCTGTGAGATTCTGTGATGTACTTAGCAGCGTTTGCCCAACCCGCCCTCAGTACAAAAACACTATTTCAGCACAACACGAAACCTATGCCCCCGCTTCGCTCGGATGCAAAGGGTAAAAGAGCAAAGGGCAAACCGCTAAAAGTCCAGGACAATACGAAACCCGCGGACGGCGTACCGATCGTCGGGGTAGTAGTAGTAGCGGTCCGCAACCCGGCAGTCGTACGCCTTGAGGTACCAACCACCGCCGCGGATAACACGACCCAGACCACTTGCAGGCCCTTGTGGGTTATCGTAGGGGCTTACATTATAATAATTTCCATCGTACCAGTCGCTACACCACTCCCAGACATTGCCTGTCATATCATACAGGCCGTAGCCGTTAGCCATATCGGAACCTGCTGGTATTTGACTTCCATCATAATACCCCACCGGCGTTGTGAACGGCCGACCTCCTGTTTCATATGGATCACCGGAAGACCAGTAGTTGGCCTTAGAGCCATCTATGCTGTCACCCCAAGGGTGTCTGTAGTACGGGCTGTGCTCACCGCCGCGGGCGGCGTATTCCCACCCCGCTTCGGTTGGCAAGCGGTAGCCATAATAATCACAATATGCAACCGCTCCGTACCAGCTTACCTCAACCATTGGGTCATTCGACATGTCGCGGCCACCTATTTCCGGCTTAGTTCTTACACTGAAATCGGGGGCGCTGAAGTCAATCTGGCTGTATGTAGATGTGGTTGATGTATCACAATAGGGGTAAAGGTTGCCCGTGTCTGTCGAGGCATAGACTCTGCCGCTTACAACTTTTATCTGAGCAGGATATGCCGAATTTAGATAATCGCAATACTGCCGATTAGTTACCTCGTAACGGCTCATATAGAAGGAGTCAAGGTAAACAGCGTGGACAGGTAGTTCTTCAATATAGCCTTCACTGAAATGGTCGCCCATCAGAAACTCACCGCTGGGGATAAAGACCATGCCCTCATAGACCTCGGTGAAGTCCGAGTCGAACGGATTGCCGTTACGCAGCCAGTCATCAGCAAGGATGGTCAAGTCATTGAAGTCATATACACCAGACCAGCCGACACTCATAATGCCAAGGTCGGGCATATCCGCTTTGCAGTCATTATTCAGATCAGCGGGCGAATCAAACTGACAAACATAGATGGTAAACACATCATCACTGACATCAAAGACATTAGGATCGATCGCATCACTGACACGAACAAGGCACTTCTCGGATGTCACGTCAGGCACAGTCCAGTTATATTCACCATCGTTAGGCGTGTTGGGGTCGATCACAGCCCAGGCGAGACCATCGGCATCGGAGTATTCAAGCGATACATTTTCAATATTGTCGACTGCTTGCCATGTAATATCGTATACAGTACCGGCCATCATCACTTCAATTCCATCAGGATTTAATAGGTGGATAGGATGATTTTCATACGCTCCCATATCCACAGTACCATTCATGATGCGGGCATTGCCATCAAGGTCAAACGGTGCCGCCTCAGCAGTATCACCATCGTCGTCAAGATCAGCCGTATCAGCAGGAACCGCCGTGTTATCACCAACATCAATACAAGGAGAGCCCGCTAAAAGCCTCAAATTATCATCCTCGGTTCCGGCAATGCCATCCAAACCATCTGCATCAACAAATAAGGGATCTGTATCGATATTACCGCCACCGTCAGTTCCCAGGGAAGCATCCCAGGTTCCGCCCAAAAGACTACCGGCAATATCGCTGTAACTGATTGTAGAGGTAGCGTAGTAACTAGAATTATAAATCTCATTGCCATTGGAAGATGCGGTATTGCCCCAGAGTATGCAGTTAATCACTGTCGGGTCGCTGTTTCCAAAGTTATACATGCCCCCGCCATCGTTAGCTCGGTTACCGGTGAAAGTACAGCCTGTCACTATCGGGCTAATGCGTACGTTGATGTTGTTATTCATCCCGCCGCCGTAGCCAGCTGAGTTGCCGCTGAAGGTGCAGCCGGTCACTGTTGGGTTGCTTTCATAGTTACGCATCCCGCCGCCCTTCTCGCCAGCCGAGTTGCCAGTGAAAGTGCAATTGCTCACTGTCGAGCTACACTGGGTGTTAGACATCCCGCCGCCGGACATGCCAGCCGAGTTGCCGGTGAAAGTGCAGCTAATCACTTTCGGATTGCTGGAGTCCCCATTATCCATCCCGCCGCCGCTCGAGTCAGCGGAGTTGCCGGTGAAGATGCAGCTAATCACTGTTGGGCTGCTGGATTTGTAGTTTTCCATCCCGCCCCCGACCGCGGCGGAGTTGCCGGTGAAGATGCACCCAATCACTGTTGGACTGCTGGATTCCCTGTTATACATCCCGCCGCCATATGCTTCAGTGGAGTTTCCTGCGAATATGCACTCGCTCACTGTCGGACTGCTGAGGTAATAGTTAAGCATCCCGCCGCCACCCCAGCCAAAGTTGCCAGTGAATGTGCAGCCGGTAACTGTTGGGCTGCTGTAATTCTTGTTATACATACCACCGCCGTCCCGGCTACCGTTGGTGGTGAAGATGCAATTGCTCACTGTCGGACTACTGGAGTCCAGGTTATGCATCCCACCGCCGTGTGAGCTATAGTTGGCGGTGAATGTGCAATTGCTAACTGTTGGGCTGCTGTAACTGTTATACATCCCGCCGCCATAGCTGTGCTCGTCGTAACCTGTGGCAGCATGGCCACCGGTTACTGTAAAGCCGTCAAGAATAGCGTTAGGTTCGAGAGCCAAGCTGTCTGGATGATAAAAAACATGGTAGCAGTTGTCTATGCGGTTGGGGTCATAGCGCAGGTCTTCAACGGGTGTGGCCGGATTGTCATTGCCTGACAGGTCGCCTGATAGAATCGTTTCATATTGATTTGGGTCGCGGTTTGCGAACATGTTGCCGCCTGTCGGGAATCCGCCGTAGATACCCACGCCGTTTACCATTTGGAAAGTTGCCTCGCGCGGGTCGGCAAGGCCATTAGGGTCGGGCTTATACGTCCCAGCCGCAACCCATATCTCCCACCCATATGCGATATTGGGGTCGTCCAGTGCATCCTGAAACTCGACGTACGCATCGGCCCAACTACTGCCGTCACCTGCACCACCAGCACTGGCATCGACAAAAATAACGTCCGCATTGCAGACAGACGCTAATGCAATGATCGATAACAGGACAAACCTATGCATATTTCCGACTCCTGGAATTCTTCTCCCCCCCAGCATCAGGACTAATTGTATCACCCAAAATCCGATATGTCAAGGCCAAAATGGGAAAATTGTTGCCAGATGCCCCTGAACAGCGATAATAGGGCTTATGAGAAGGCTATTGCTGTATATCCGGCTTTTCTTGCCCCTACAGGCCGAGACCAGCAACAACAACTCCCCCAAAGAAGCCTGCCCTGAGCGAAGCCGAACGGGGGCTTTAGCCCTGCAATCAACTACCCAATCGACGGGTGGCAGCCTCCGAGGCATCGCCGAGGTGGATGGTTGCTATCATTTTGATGTAAATCTGTGAAAACCTGTTCCGCCGTAGCTTTACGCGCTCGCCGCGGCGAGTGGCTATGATTCTTTTTGCATTTTTGCCATTAGTATTTTGAATTTGCCAGGCCAAGCTGACCGCACGCGGCGTTAATACTCCTGCCGCGTTTGTAACGAATAACCGTCTCGATCCCGTCGCCGGTAAGGATGTCCCGAAAACGATGGATTCTCGCCCGGTCGCTCGGCGAAAAGCTGCACCCTTTATGGCTGTTATATTCGATCAGATTGACATTGGCCTTTAGCGAGCCGATCAGCTTTACAACGCCTGCCGCGTCGGCGTTGCTGTCGTTTATGCCCTTGATCATGCAATACTCGAACGTAACACGCCTGCCGGTAACCCGCTGATATTTCCGCGTAGAGCCGATCAGCTTTACGAGCGGATACCTGCCCGCGATCGGCATGATGCGTTTGCGGGTCTCGTCCGTCGCGGCGTGCAGCGAAACACCAAGCCGCACCTGGAGCCCCTCACCGGCGAGCCGTTCGATCCCGCCGGTCACACCGCAGGTCGAGATAGTGATCCGCCGCTGACCGATATTCTTACCGTTCTTGTCGTTAAGGATCCGAACCGACCGCAGCACCTCGTCATAGTTGTCCATCGGCTCGCCCATCCCCATATAGACAACATTGCTGATCCTGCCGCAATTGGCCCAGACGTAATTAACCTGATCGACGATCTCCCCAGCCGTAAGATTCCGCCCGAACTTCAATTTACCCGTGGCACAAAACGAACAGCCCATCCGACAGCCCGCCTGGCACGAAATACACAACGTATTGCGATCCGATCCCTCCGCTCCCCGCATCAGCACCGTCTCGACCCGAGGCCCATCGTGCAACTCAAAAACAAACTTAACCGTACCATCCGGATCCTCAAGCCGATCAACCAACCCCAGCCGACCAATATAATAACCCTCTTCGACCAGCCGACCACGAAACACCTTCGGCAGGGGGGTAATCTCCGAAATATCCACTACGTCGCGAGTATGAATAAACGAAAAAATATACCCGCCAAAGTAGCTCTTGCCGCCAAGGTCGCCAACAACAGCACCAAGCTCACCAACCGTCTTATTAGTAAGGTCTTTTCCCATACCAACCATCATACACCATCTCCAAAACGAATAACAGCAGGGAAATTAAGAAACTATGAAACCCAGATGCTCAACGGGTGGCAGCCACCGAGGCACCGCCGAGGTGGATGGTTGCTGTCAAGCCCGGTGTGGGCTGGCAACACATTTTTGAAATTTAATTTGTCGTTTTACATTTTAATTTCTAATCTTTGATTTTCATCGCCCCTAAGCGCAAACCAACCACTTGTCGAAAAAGATTATCGTCACCAAGATACGGAACCGCCCACGAATCAGCCCTCATTATCGCCGGGGAACTCAACGTCGAAGCCGGCGCCGAACTCAGGGGCAAACTCGTCGTCGCCGAAATCCTCACCGATCGCTTCGAGCACTTCCTGCGTACTGTGATCCTTGATCGTATCGACGTGTTCGAGGTCTGCGAACTCCTCGGATGCGATCTCAACAGGTTCCTTTTCCGCTGTGATGTGCTGAGGCGGACGCAGGATCGCCGAGTCGGCCACAGCCGGCTGGCCGTCGATCTGAACGCCGAATACTATCGGCCCGACACGCAGTTTATCGCCCGCCTTAAGGGCCGCATCCTCGACCTTCTTGCCGTTGACGAATGTCCCGTTACGCGAACCAAGATCGCGCACACGCAGATTACCCTCATCCTGATTGACCTGGCAGTGCTTTCGCGAAACGACCATCAGCGGAATACACAGATCGCACTCCTGCTGGCGGCCAACGACGGTGACCGAACTGGACAACGGAAAGCTCCTGCGAGCCCCGTTCTTCCGGAAAAGGACCAAGTTGACATCCATACTTTGCTCCTTTCGATAAAAATTCCCCCTACACTACGAATTATACGTCCAAATCAAGCCTTTGGCAAGGGTCAACTGCCAATAAACGTAAAAATTTTACCGATTAACACGACTGTCCCGTCATAAGTCCAGTAATAGCAATTGGTTATGAAAACGAGCCTCGTCGTCTTGCAGCGGCTTATACGGCAATGACGAAAACGGCTTTATCGCCACCCCAGGCGGCCGGGATTTTGCCAGTGTCAATCCACGCTACTTTGCTGTATAATTTGAGGTCTGGTCAGGGATTCGGAAATGAGGTATAATCCAGTGAGCGTATATCTTTTTGCTCGTTGCGGGTTTATTGACAGGAGTGGACTATGACAAGGTTGTTGTTCGTGTTTTTGGTTTTGGTGATTGCCGCAGTGGGGGCAAATGGCGCTGAAAAGGACGCCGGAGGCTCTAAGACGGCTGGGGCTAAGGCCGGTCGCAGTACCGACCGGATAAGCGACCCCAACGAACTGGTGCGGACAAAGTGGTATGAGATCATTTCTGTTCTCGATAAGAAGGACGCCGAGGGTATTGACAAAAAGGCGGCGATCGACAAGATCATCAGCCCGCTCTTCGATTTTGGCCTGATGTCGAAGCTCGTATTAGGCAGGCGACACTTCTCGAAATTTGGCTCGGCACAATATGCGAAATTCACAAAGCTGTTCGCCGATAAGCTCAAGTCGTCTTATTTCGACAAGATGTCTCTGTATACCGATCAAAAAGCGTTGATTAAGCCGGGCTTTTTCAAGGGTAGCGGCTTTTACGTTCCAATTGACCTGGTTTCCGGCAGCAATCGGATCGAGATGGTCTACAAACTTCGGAAGGTCGAGGCCTGCTGGAAGATATATGACGTTGAGATCCAGGGTGTGAGTATTCTTTTGACGTATCGTTCTCAGTTTGACGATATCCTTCGCGGTGACAGCGTAGAGCAGCTTCTGTCCCGCCTGGAGGAGTCTCTGTCCCGCTGACGAACATTGTGCTTTCAGGGCCACTATAATGACTAATCGCCGCTCAGTGACATCATTGTTTTTTGACCGGATAATCCTGGCACATCCGTGGGGTGTCATTGCCTGTATGCTTTGCGTGGTCGCGTTTTTTGGTTTTAAGATGGGCGATTTCCGTCTTGACGCATCCTCAGAGACACTTGTACTGGAAAATGACGCCGATCTGCGTTACTCCCGCCTTGTCGGTTCGCGTTACGGTCAGCAGGATTTCCTTGTGCTGACGTATGCCCCGAAGGCTGCGATGTTCTCGGCGGAGACGGTCGAGACATTAGGGCGTCTTCGCGACGAACTCAGCTCCATGGGGCGGGTTTCATCGGTGACATCGATACTCGATGTTCCGCTTCTGGAAAGCGAGCATTTGTCGATCAAGGATCTTACGGGCGAGCTGCCTTCGTTAGGCAGTCCGGGGGTCGACCTGGTTTCCGCGGGCGCCGAACTTTGCGCCAGCCCGCTTTACAGCGACCTTCTCGTCAGCCGAGATGGACGCACCACGGCACTGCTTATCAATTTTTATCCGAACCGGGAGTACTTCGATCTGCTTAAGCATCGCAATACACTTCGGGCGAAAGAGTCGGAAGGGTTGCTTGGTGCCCAGGAGGAATCTAAGCTGCGTGATGTTGTAGAACAACTCCGGCTCCACCGTGATCAGAGACGCAATCGTCGTCATCATGATATCTCGCGGATACGGAGCATTGCGGATAAGTACCGCGGGCAGGGCGATTTGTTTCTCGGCGGTGTAAGTATGATCACCGACGACATGATAACTTTCGTCAGAAACGACCTGAAGGTTTTCGGTGTCGGTATTGCCGTGTTCCTTGTCGTGATGCTTGGCATTCTTTTCAGGCGGAAGCGGTGGATATTTGTTCCGATGGCCTGCTGCATAGTTTCACTGATCTGTATGATCGGCCTCTTAGGCTGGTTCGGGTGGGAAGTGACGGTCATCTCGTCGAATTTCATTTCGCTTCAACTGATTATGACTCTTGCAATATCGATTCACCTTATAGTCTATTACCGCGAGTTGCTGCGTCGGCATCCTGATAAATCGAATCGTCAGTTGCTTCTTGATACCATTTTGACGAAGCTAAAGCCCTGTGTGTATGCCGTTTTGACGACGATGGCGGGTTTTGGGTCGCTGGCGATCTCCGATCTCCTTCCCGTTCGCACTTTCGGATGGATGATGATCGGCGGCCTGGTCGTTTCGCTGATAGTGACGTTTGTTCTCTTTCCGTCATTAGTGATTCTGATCGGCAAAGAGCAGGTGCGACAGCGCGGTTTGCGGCGTTTTTCGGTGACATCGGTTCTTGCCGGCTTTACGGAATCTCACGGCTGGCTGATTATCGGTTCGAGCGCTGCGATTTTGGTCCTGAGCCTGATCGGAATATCGCGTTTAGGTGTCGAAAACCGGTTCATCGACTACTTCAAGGAGTCGACCGAGATCCATCAGGGTCTCAAGGTGATCGACCAGGACCTTGGCGGAACGTCTCCGCTGGATGTTATAATCGAGTTCGAGTCAGCGGAGAGTTTTTCCTCTTCGTCGGATCCGCAGTTCGATGAAACAGATGAATTTTTCGCGGAGTTTGACGATGCCGCCGACGACGAGAAGTACTGGTTTACGTCTGAAAAGATCAGTCGCATCAAGGCTGTTCACGAATACCTTGACGCTCTTCCTGAGACGGGCAAGGTGCTGTCGCTGGCGGCTGTGCTCGGTATCGCCGAGAAGTTAAAGGGCGGCGGTCAGTTGGATAGCTTCGAGCTTGCGCTATTGTATAGCGAGACGGGCGACGAGTTCAAACGTATGCTGATAGACCCTTATGTTTCAGTCGAGAATAATGAGGTTCGTTTTTCGATTCGGGTGCGGCATTCCGCCAAGGATCTTTGTCGCGACGCACTTCTAAAGAAGATCAAGTCGGATGTTACCGATCTCATCGATATTGATGGCGACCATGTTCGTCTTGCCGGTATGACGGTGCTGTATAACAACATGCTTCAAAGCCTGTTCAGTTCTCAGATCGAGACGCTTGGTATCACGGCTGCGCTTTTGACAGGGATGTTTCTGGTCCTGTTCAGGTCGATTCGGATAGCTGCCATCGCGATGGTTGCCAACCTGCTTTCGATCGCGCTGGTTCTTGGATTTATGGGCTGGTTCGGTATCCCGCTCGACATGATGACCATAACGATTGGCGCCATCGGGGTCGGCATTGCCGTTGATAACACGATCCACTACATCCACCGTTTCAAACGTGAATTCCAGAAGGACTTCGATTACACAGCCGCCATGCATCGGTGCCACAACAGCATAGGCCACGCGATGCTCGATACGTCTATTACCATTACTATCGGCTTTTCGATCCTTGCGTTGTCGAATTTCGTGCCGAGTGTTTATTTCGGTCTCCTGACGGGCCTGGCGATGCTGATCGCGGTTGTTGCGGCGCTTACGCTTTTGCCGCAGATGCTGATCATTGCCAAACCTTTTGGCGGAAAACCCTGATCTTTTGCAAGGAGTATTCAAATGAGATTTATGGGAGTATCTAAAAAAGCGGTCGGTGCCGGTGTGCTCAGGACAGCAGCCCTGTTACTGGCGATTGTCGCTCTCTTTACGGGCGGCTGTGCGACATCGAATAGTCGGGTTTCTTCTCCGGCTATAGTGGGCACGGTGGAAAACGGCGGCGATGGATTCGAAGATGACGATTTCGCTCTCCTGGAAGACGAACTCGACGAGCAGGCGGCCCAGGTGTCCGACCCGCTGGAATCCTTTAATCGGTTGATGTACGGTGTCAATGATGCGCTGTACACGTGGGTATTGGAGCCTGTTGCAGGGACGTGGGTGGCGGTTATTCCCGAGCCTGTTCGCGAAGGCGTGGGCAATTTCTTCGGGAATCTGACGACCCCTGTCCGTTATGCCAACTGTCTCCTTCAGGGCAAGGGCGAGTCCGCCGATATCGAACTTCGCAGGTTTTTTATCAATACGACGGAAGGCATTCTTGGTTTTGGCGACCCGGCGAGCGAAAAACCGGGCCTCGATCGAGTCTACGAAGACTTCGGGCAGACTCTTGGGGCGTGGGGGGTCGATCCGGGCTTCTATATCGTCCTGCCGTTGTTTGGCCCTTCGACAGCGCGTGATTCGGTTGGGATGGTAGGCGACTGGTTCCTGAATCCCGTACGATATGTCAATCCTGACGAGGCAGTCATCGCGATCTCAGCCGGTAAGATCATCAACAAACGGTCATTCAATCTGGGAGAATACGAGTCGTTTAAGTCGTCATCCCTCGACCCTTACGTGGCGATGCGCGATATCTATTTGCAATATCGCAAGAAGCAGGTGCAGGAGTAACCAAAAACCCTCTCTGTAACGGTTTAAGCAAAAAGCATTGATATCAGCGCTGAAAAGCCATAAAACGCAGGAGAAAAGTGGTTTTTACCATTTTTTCCTTTACTTTTGGCTCAGAATACTGTAATATAGCTCTATTCTGGGTGGTTTACGGTTTAGCATGTGTCACAGTATTCACCGCTAATGGTAGCGGTGCCCACCTAAATAGGGGGCAGGGTGTGGCAACGTAGGCATTCAAGAACAGGAAAGGATAGGAAATTATGGATCGCACGACACGGATGATTTGTATTGTTGTTTTTGTTTGTTTGGGACCGGTTTTTTGTGTTATGGCTGGCGTTCCTGGCAAGCGGGTCTCTCTCGAAACGGAGGCCCAGTTGGAAATGGATAAGAAGATCAAATCGGCCCAGCGGCACAGAGACCGTCTGGACACTATGGCTGAGAAACTGCCGCTTCCTGCTGACAGCACGGATCGTTTTGTCGTCAGGGAACTGCGGATCAACGGCAATACGCTGTTATCAGACGACGAATTGTTGAAAGATTTGCCTGCGGTATTCGATAGCTCCGATCCCTCGAAACCGGCTGAGTCCGGCGACCTGTACGATCTCAGGGCGATCCATGACATTATCGCAATGCCCGGTCGGGTTCACAAAGTCTCCACACGAGAGATGTTCGGGCTCATGGCGTACTTTCTTTCTGTTTATGAAGATCGAGGTTTCGCGGGCATTTATATGTACGTCTCAGCGGAGGCGCTTCCGGACACGAAGAAGGCGGTATTGAAGGACGACATTCTGCCTATCCAGGTCCTCGAGGCAAAGACCTCGCAGGTCAATGCGAAGTACCAGGTGTTTGACCCGGATGTCCCGGCTGACCTGAAGTATCGTGATCTAAGGGACGATGAGAAGCCTGTTCTCAAGGAGTCTGTTCTCCGGGAGTGGTCGCCGGTAAAAGAGGGCCAGACTATCAATCGCGAGGAGCTTGACCGTTTTGTCAATCTGCTCAACCTCAATCCTGACAGGTACATATCGCCGATCGTCTCTCGTGGTACGACATCGGATTCGCTGACGCTTGATTATGAGATTTTTGAAAGAAACCCCTGGCATTTTTATGTTCAGTCTGACAATTCAGGTTCCAAAGAGAGGCGATGGAATCCGAGATTCGGCGTTATTAACACTAACCTTACCGGCATAGACGACAAGATTGTGGGTATATACCAGGGTCCTTTGCACGAACATCCCGCCAATCCGTTCCGTGAGAATTATTCCGTTCACGGCAGTTACGAGTTGCCGCTTTGGACACCGCGTTTGCGTTTGAACCTGTATACGGGGCACAGCAATTTTGACATTTCTACGGACGATGCCGGCGGATTCGACTTCCGTGGCGCCGGTGACTACCACGGCGGTATTTTGCGATATAATTTATTCCAGTTCTTCCTGGCTGACAGCGACAGCGATCCGTGGTTCCTGGATATTACCGGTTCGCTGAGCAATGAAAGAAGCCGGGTGAAGCCTTCATTGGGTGCTAAAACCAATGTCGAGATGGATCTGTGGTCCGCAGGCGTTGCTCTTCATCACGCGGATGACTTGACCGATACGTCTGTGTCATTTACACAGACCGAGAGCTTTGACGGTTCCAGCCAGGAAAGGTTCACCGAAGCACGTCTTGGGACAAAGCCTGATTTTACGATCAATACGCTGACAGCGGCCCATAGCCAGTACGATACGGACAGGATTGGGCGGGCTGGAGCGTCTTTCCGCTGGGTCGATTCCGATGAAAGGCTGGTTGCCGCGAAGATGACTCCCTTTGGCGGCCTTTATTCTGTCAGAGGCTATGGCGAAGATGAGATCGTTGCCGATGGCGGCATGCTTATATCCGCTCAGTATGAGTTTGACCTGGTAAAGCACGGTCTTGTCGCCAGGGGAAATGCCGACAGCCCCAGCGGGACGCAAGCTGAAAAGCCCTGGCTTAGAAAAGCGGCTCCGCTTGTCTTTTACGATTATGGCCGGGCCATTACTGAAAATCCGGTCGCCGGCGACAAGAGGGTCCAGGAACTCAGTTCGTATGGCGTGGGGATACTTGCGACAATTGGAGACAATTTCGACGGTTCTGTGTACTACGGCATACCTTTACGAACAACAACCGATCCTTCAACCGGAAAGACACTTACCCACAGAAACGATGGTCGATGGAGTTTTAATCTTGTGTATCGTTGGTAACTTTGGCCCGGTATGTGTATCCCGGGCTTCAGATATATTCTGAATGTGACAAGTTAATAGCGGAAGGGAGAGTGATGAAAATTACAAAAAAGATATCTAAAGGTCTATTCAGGCAGGCAACCGTATACTTTCTGGTGTGCTGCATGTTATTCAACACATCGTTTTCAGTTGTCCTGGCAGATGCTGTTCCTGGCATGATCGAGGGGGAAAATGTCACCCACGGTTCGGCTGTGTTCAACACAGCCGGTAATACCACAACCGTAACCACTGGCGGCATGAAGACAGTAATTGAGTACAACCGCTTCAATGTCGATGCCGGCAAGACCGTGGATTTCGCGCAGCCTTCGGTGAATGCCGCTACACTAAACAGGATCATCAAGGCAAATCCGTCTCTGCTAGACGGCAATGTCACGAGTAACGGGAGGCTTGTCTTCGTTAATCCTGCGGGTATCTATTTAAGCGACGGCTCGTCCGTCAACGCCAGCCAGTTCATCGCTTCCGGCCTGAATATGTCCGATGGCGATTTCCTGGCGGATAACATGGTATTTTCCGGCGGCAATGGTGATGTCGTTAATCGGGGTACAATTTCCGCCGAGAGAGTCTATCTGATTGGTAATCAGGTGACAAATGCCGGTAGTATAAATTGTCCCGAGGGCTATGCGATAATGGCCGCGGGCGACAGGGTTTTTGTCAGGCAGAACAGCAGCAATGTGATGGTTGAGATCGGCTCGCTTCAACCGCAGCCCCAGGCTCCGGATGCGCCTGCCGACGTTCTTAACGAAGGCGACATTAATGCCTCGGGCGGCACAATTATCCTCGCATCTGTCGGCGATGTCTATTCCAGAGTAGTGGAAAATGTCGGCAAACTCTCAGCGGCTGGCGGAGTGATAACAGCTCAGGGCAATAACGTCATCAATTCCGGCATTATGGACGTCAGTTCCGCGACAGCCGGTGTAGACGGTGGAAACATAACAATAACCGGCGATACTGTTACCAATGAAGGTATAGTCAAGGCAAACGCAGGGGATCTCGCGACGGCTGGCAATATCGAAGTAATTGCCAATGAAACGATAACCCTCGAGAATACAAGCCTCATCGAGGCCAAAGGCGCCGACGTCGATTCTACCGGTGGCGATGTTTACCTCTATTCACACGGCAATGCCTATGCAAAGGACGGGCAAACGATAGACATATCCGGTGGAGCAACTTCGGGAGACGGTGGAACCGGAGAGTTTAGTGCGGCAAAAGATGTCGCAATAGCAGGCTCCGTCTTAGGTTATGCCCAAGAAGGCTACGAAGCCGGAAATTTTGTAATAGACCCGGTAAATGCTTCGGTTAGCGGAAATTATGCCGCCAATACCGTGGTGTGGGCGGAAGACAACATAACTATCGATGGAGCTACGACAATTGACACATCAGCTGGCGATATTACTTTGTCATTATTTGCGGACCACCTGAGTGCCACTTCTGGAAATTGGGATGATGGCAGTGGGTCAATAACCCGCTCAGGTGATTACACAATAGCAGAGAGTGGAACCGATCTTGCCAATTCCGCCACGCTTGACATGATGGCTGGAACCGGTATTGGAACTGCCGTTGATCGGATATATACCTCAGTGGACGATCTTACGGCCACGTCGACAAACGGAAATATCTACATCACCGAAGCTGACGGCCTGAATTCAGTCGCGATTACAGCAACAAATGGCATCGCCGATATAAAGACCGCAGCCGGTGACATACAAAATGCAGTCGTTAATGCATCGACGGCTCCGGGCTACTACGCCACTTTGAAAGCGGACGCCGGCGGCAGTATCTCTAATGCCGCCGTCACTGCCGGAGCCGTAACTATATGGGCCAACAAAGATCTTTCAAATTCTACGGCGACGGCGTCTAATGGAGCGACGATCAAGACTGACACCGGCGACATCTCGAATACAACGGCAACTGCGACTGGCGGAAATGTCAGTATGAGGGCTACCATCGGCGACATCCTGGATTCGGCGGTAACTGCGACTACCGGAAATGCGAGCATGAGGGCTACCGGCGGCAACATCGTGGGGTTCTCGGCAAACGCCGGCGGCACTGCCATGTTGAACGCCTCGAACGGTAAGATAACCGATACGGACGGCAATACGGACATAACTGCAGCTACAGCAGTACTGAGTGCCGGAACGGGCATATACGGCAATTCGCCGATCGAGACCTCGGCTGCTGTTATAGACGCCGATACTGCCAGTGGTAACATAGAGATCGACAATACCGGCGGCACTTCGATATCCGCTGATATTGCCGGTAACGGAGATATTGACATCAACAACAGCGGTGCCGCGGATGCTGTCGCATCGACGCTGACTGTCGGTGGAGATGGCAGCATTTTATTCAGCCAGTCGGGCGGCGGATCGCTGACGGTCAATACTGCGACCACGAATAACGGTAACATCGGCATAGATGTAACCGGCAACGATCTCACGGCTTCGTCCGTCACCGCAGGCGGGGCAGGCTCGGCAGATTTGGATGCGACCGGCAGTATACTCGATTCGACTGTCGTCGCAGGCAATTTAGCAGATCTGGATGCAATAGGCGACATACTCAACTCGAATGTCACAGCAGGTCCTTTGGCGGACTTGACAGCTGGCGGTAATATTGGCGGTACCGATGCCAGTGCGGGAATCGTATTGATGTCGGCAGGCGATTCGATCACGAACAGCTCAGCTAACGCCGGATCTTTGGCGGACCTGACAGCAAACACCGGCAGTATTTCCTCTGTAAGCGCCACTGCCGACAGCGGACAGGTCGCGATGTGGGCTAAGAACGACATATCGGAGTTCCTGGCGGATGCAGCTACAACTGCCACGTTGACCGCCTCGACCGGTAAGATCGAGGACACGGACGGGGCGATAGACATTGCAGGTAACAAAGCGATACTAACTGCTTCGACCGGTATTGGTGAACTCGGCACCGCGATACAAACGGACATCACGATCCTCAACGCCCAGACCGCGACTGGAGATATAGCCATAGTCGAAGAGGATGATGTAGCGCTGCAGGATATCCTGGCTGAAGCCGGAAGCATTCTCCTCGAGGCAACCGGTGGGGCTATGACGTATGACAGCGGGACCATCAAAGCCGGTGCCAGCACCTTGACAATGATACAAAAAGATACGCTGAATATTGCAGAGTTCACTTTTGCCAACCAGGGGAATACGGACCTTACGCTGGAGAGTACTCGCGGCTCGACAATAGCAGTGGATGAAGATATGGCAATTGGTAAGCCCTATGACGGCAACAATGATAATGCCGCTGACCAGTGGAAATCCATAGGAGCCAAAGCCAACGGCGGTGTCATCCTTTCCAGCTATGACTCCGATATAAATGCCAGGAGGCTTGAGGCCGCTCATGGTCCCATTGAGGTGGATGCAAAAGGTTTCGATCTGCTGGCAAACGACCACGGTTTTGTCGGCGATGACGGCATATTAGCCAGTGGCGGTGGAAACATTACACTCAAAGGCAGGAATGTAATAGTCGATGGCGACATTGATGCACATTACGGTTTTGGCATACGTCCCGCGGGCTACAATAGCGACCTGACTATTGAAGCAGATGGCAACATCGAACTCGACGGCTATGCAAATGTCGACGGCGGCATCGATCTGCAGGCCGATACCGGCGATATCAATCTCAAAGGAGCGTTGACCGCTGCCAATAGCGGCGTATTGATAATTGCCAAAGCCGGCAAGGTTTATACAGACGCCGGTGATGAATTCAACATTTCGGTTACCGGATACTCGGATGACAAGACTGACCAGGGTGTCGATCTTCTGGAAATCGGAGGAGACGGAAAGGCAGCCATTGTCATCTTAAGTAATGACAATCTGATCTTAGGTACCCAGGCCGAACTAACCGCAAACGGTGAATATTATGGTTCGGATCCCGCGGTTGATAACCGATTAGAGGGTAATCTCAAGAACGTTGGGGAAAATTCCGGCGATCCTATCGATATTGCCGTCTATTTGGCGAGCGGATTTAAATCCAATGCAAACACTTTTGCGAGAGTCGGTTCCGAGGCGATCAATTTCGAAACCGAAGGGGGAACCCTTGTTGTTGACGCGACCCATACAGTGGCTTTCACAGACGATTTTATAAGCTACCTTGAAGATATGGATGCGGAACATCCCATCTCACGAATTGAAGTGGTATCGCGGGTAAGTGAAACACGGAGCCAGGCACAGTATGGAGGTTTGCCAGGTTCAGGTGCGGCGGCATCGTCTACTGTTTCAGGCGAGCTGTTAAAGTTACCTTACGCGGATACGGATCTGGATGCGGTATCGTCATCGTGGCATATCGACCAGGGGGGCTACATCCTTCGTGGAAGCAGTGACGGCCTGACGCTTGGTGACCCGGCATTTGTGCTTACCGATGACAGTCCTGCGCTCATGAGTTATGTGTTACAGCCGCGGGAACTCGAGATCACAAGGATACCCTCGAATATGGCGGCTATACTGGCATTACTCGATAGTCTTGGAGTGCGGAAGACGTATCTCGGCCAGCCCGGCGAGGATTATGTCCTGAGTGCTCAAGGACTTGGCAGCGATGATTACGATACAAGCGAACTCCCGATCAAGTCGGCGATGAGATTATTGGAACTTCAAAAGACGCTTAAGGATTACGAACCTGTCGTTGGGCCTCTTGCAGCGGTACTGCTCAGCACGTCGGACCAGCCGCCAACTCCGGAGTTATTCAGCTCGATCAGGGAACAGCTCGCCGTTGTGCCCGATGGCGATACTGCCGTGGCATGGCTTGCCGCCGTCACCGAATCTCATCAGATCTTGACGGAAATTGCAAGCGGTGAGTATACCGAATTCGGCCTGAATACATCGTTGGCATACCTCAATCCGTTCGTCGAAAGTCTGGTAGAACAAAGTAATGACGAACGCGTCGCAATGTTCATGGAGCAGTTTGTCGGCGGTATGCTGTAGTCGGTGTGATAGTCAGCTATACGAATTAAATGTACCCGGGCAAATTAACTGTACCGGGTACATTTATTTTTTTCTGGATTTAAACGAGCCTTTTCGAGAGTGTTCAGATGGTTCAAAAGATACTTTTCCTCGCCCTCGCCGGGGCGATCGGCACGTTGGCTCGTTATCTGATGGGCGGTTTGGTCCAGCGATGTCTGCCGTCTGAGTTCCCATGGGCAACGGCAATCGTCAATATAACCGGCTGTCTGCTCTTCGGGATAGTATGGGCGCTGTCGCACAGCCGCATCGAACTGAGCCCGCACCTCCACGCCGTCATCTTCATCGGCTTCTTCGGCTCGTTTACCACCTTTTCAACCTTCATGTTCGAAACCACCCAACTCCTCGACCAGACCCAATGGTTCCGCGCATCGGCAAACCTGCTGCTGCAAAACGGCGCAGGCCTGGCATTCGTATGGCTCGGACTAATAATCGGACGATGGATATAAGACCAGTCCCACTTAAAAACAAGTATATCCCCCCACCCGCCCTCTAACGGCGATCAACAGGGGCTCGTATATCAGCCCTTGACTCCGGGCCGGGTCTGCGGTATGCTTATTGTCTATTCAACGTATCTTGTCGGTTCAGGAGCGATTTTGAAGCTTAAGATTCATACTCAGATCGGTATTGCCATTGTCGGCGGGGTTGTTGCCGGCGTTTTGCTTGGCGACAATGCCGTGCATATCAGGTTCGTCGGCGATATTTTCATTCGCCTGCTCAAGATGATCATCGTCCCGCTGGTCGTCGCCTCGATGGTCACCGGCGTCGCCTCCATCCCCAACGCCCGCAGCCTCGGACGGATCGGCCTTCGCACGTTCCTCTACTACACGGCAACGACACTTCTTGCCGTCGGCGTCGGACTCGTACTGGTCAACATCCTGACCCCCGGCCTCGGCGTCGAACTGCCGGCGGAGGCAACATTCGACAGCTCAGCCCACAAACCCCCATCGGCGATATCCGTTCTCAACGACATCGTCCCGACCAACATACTGCAATCGATGGCCGCCGACAAAATGCTCGCGGTCATATTCTTTTCACTGCTCTTCGGCGCCGCACTTGGCAGCGCAGGCGACAGGGCAAAACCGCTCGCCGACCTCTTCGAGTCCTTCAACGCCGTCATGCTCAGGATCACCGACTGGATAATGCGGCTGGCGCCGTTCGGCGTATTTGCACTGATGGCCTCGACCATCGGCCAGATGGGCCTCGAGATCATAAAGCCCCTGGCCGTTTACATGGCTACTGTCGCGATCGGTTTGGCCATCCACGCCTGCGTCACCCTGCCGGTACTGCTGCTGATCTTCCGGGCATATTCGCCCCTGGAGTTCGTCAGGCACATGTTCAGCGCGATAGCCACCGCATTCAGCACCGCGAGCAGCGCAGCGACTCTACCGGTAACCATCGAGTGCATCGAAAAAAAGGCCGGCATCCCGAACCGCATCGCCGGATTCGTCCTGCCCTTAGGTGCGACCATCAACATGGACGGGACCGCACTCTACGAAGCCGTCGCAGCCGTATTCATCGCCCAGGCCTATGGGATCGAGATGACCATACCCACCCAGTTGATCATAATGCTCACCGCCGCCCTGGCATCCATAGGGGCCGCCGCCATCCCGGGCGCAGGGCTCATCACGCTGGTCATCGTCCTCAAGGCCGTCAATCTGCCGCTCGAAGGGATCGCAATGATACTCGCCGTCGACCGGATACTCGATATGTTCAGAACCGCCGTCAACGTCTGGGGCGACGCCTGCGGCACAGCCGTAATAGCAAAACTCGAAAACAACAACCCAATAGCAAATACTAAATCATAAAATAAAAACTTAAACCCGGATTTCCCAGATGAACAAATGTTTGCAGCGATTTACGGTTTTTCCGCTGGTCCTTCTCGTGGGCCTGAGTTCTTCTCTGGCGCGGGGGATAGAGAAGTATGAGCAGGCCTCGCAGAATGTGACACCTAAGGAATTGTGCTGCGAGTGGTCGGTGCGACCACTGAACGTGGATAATCCAACACCACGTCTTTCGTGGCGATCGGAGGTGACGCGGCAGTACGCGTATCAGATTCAGGTGGCGTCCATTGCGGCCTCGCTGGCGGCGGGGAGGCCGGATCTGTGGGACAGCGGCAAGGTGAACGCCTCAACTTCGCTGAGCATCCTTTATGGGGGAAAGGTATTAAAATCGCGGCAGAGGTGCTATTGGCGGGTGCGGATTTGGGCGGCTGCCGATGGTGCGACATCAGCCTGGAGCGACGTAGCTGTGTGGGAGATGGGCCTGCTTAAGCCCTCCGATTGGACCGCTCAGTGGATACGCGCCGCGGCGCAGCAAGTGGCACAAGAGACGCCGGCTATGACCCATTGGTTGATGTTGGCCGGCGACACGGTGAACAAGAACGCCGAGGACACGACGGTCGGCGCTGAGCGGCTGCGGCGGGTTACGCCGGCTACACTGCTGCGCAAGCAATTCAATGTAGCCAGGCCGGTGGCCAAGGCGCGGTTGTACAGCACGGCGGCGGGCTACGTGGAGGTATTCATTGATGGAAAGAAAGTCAACACACGCGTCTTAAATCCGGCGCAAACGGATTTCGAAACGAGGATTCTTTATGACGCCGATGCTGTGGAAGAATATCTTGAACCGGGGACCCATACCCTGTCCGCCCACTTGGGCGAGGGATTCTACGGCCAGACGGTGGCGTTCATGGCGAATTTCGCATATGGAAAACCATCGCTTATCATGCAACTCGAAATCACATATAAAGATGGCGAGACGGAGACTATCCCAACGGACCGAACGTGGATGACCCACCCATCGCCGGTGCTGAAGAACAATGTGTACGCGGGGGAATTCTATGATGCTCGCCTGGAAACACCGGTACACGGCGCGTCCAGGGAAGGGTGGACACCCGCAGCGGTAATAAAGCGTCCCACCCAGCGGCTCGAATCGCAGATTCTTCCCCCGGTGGTGGTGACCCGGGATGTACTGCCCAAAAAAATCTTTACCCCGAAACCGGCAGTGTGGGTTTTCGACTTTGAGCAGAACTTTGCCGGGTTCGCAACGCTGCATCTAAAGGGTGTCCCTGCGGGGACGCCCATCTACTTACGCTATTCCGAGTGGGCAGATGACAGGGGGAACATCAATCCGATCAGCGACGGTTCGTTCGCCACCAACGTGCACCAGGCGGATTGCTATATCACCAAAGGCACTGCCGAGGAGACGTGGACGCCGTCGTTCACATGGCATGGTTTCCGTTATATCGAAGTCACCGGCCTGGCGGAAGAACCGGACATTGATTTATTGACGGGCCATCTGGTGCGCAGCGGTGTGCGGCCCATCGGCTCCTTTGAATCCTCCGATCCGCACTTGAACCGCATTCACAAGACTGCCTTGTGGACCTATGAATCCAACCTCATAAGCATCCCGTCCGACTGCCCGGTGCGCGAGCGCTGCGGCTGGTCGGGCGACGCCCACGCCACGCTGACAATGTCGAATTACAACTACGACATGGCCGCGTTCTGGGAGAAATATTTGGGCGATTTCCGCACCAGCGACCACATTACGCCGTCCATTGTACCCGGCAAACGCGGGGGAGGTAAACCCGACTGGGCGGTGGCGCAGGTGCTCGTGGCATGGGAACACTACTTGAATTATGCAGACACCCAGTTGCTGCGGGCCCACTACGACGGGCTCGGGGCGTTCATGGAATACTACCACTCCGTGCGGGGGAACGGTATATACCAGGATGTCGGATACGGAGACTGGTGCGACCCGGTGCGCGTGCCCGGAACTCCCCGCGTCGGCGGTGCGGGCCGGCCACAGCATACGACACCGGAAGTGACCACCACGGGCCTCTTCATTTACGGCGCCGATTGCATGCGCCGGATCGCGGCAGTACTGGGCGATGCCGAGGGGGTAAAGCAATACACAGCGTGGTACAACGAAGCAGCAGCGGTCTTTCAAGAACGGTTTTTTGACAAGGCACGCAAGAGTTACGGCAGTCAGACTGCCGACGCCATGGCTCTGTCCTTCGGCATCGTCCCGGCGAAGCTGCGGGGAGCGGTGGCCGAATCGCTGAAGCAAGACGTGCTCGAAAACTGGAACGGCCATGCGTCCGTCGGCGCCCTGGGCCACCGATGGCTTTACCCAGCTTTGGGCGACGCCGGCTACCCAGATGCCGCCCTGGGCACGTTTTATGCACAAGGACACCCCGGTTTTTACTATCTCTTTGACGATCTCAACGGCACGACCCTTTGGGAACGCAAAGGCGCCTATGACCCGGCGACCCACGAAGCGCCTGACCGCTCGCTCAGCCACCCCTTTCAGGGCGGCTACGACGCCTGGTTCTACATGGGCCTCGGCGGCATCCGTCCGGACGCCCAAAATCCCGGCTACAAGCATTTCTTCCTCCAGCCGGTGTTCCCCGAAAAACTCGACTGGGTGAAAGTGGATCTTCAATCCCGCTACGGCCTTATCCAGAGCCACTGGAAACGCGGCCGAGGCGCCATCACCTGGCGCATCGTAGTTCCCGGCAACACGATTGCAACGGTAAAACTGGCGGGGACGCAACATGATAATCACGTACTGTCGCCGGGCACGCATGTGTTGGAACTTACAACGAACAACTAATTGGCGATCGGCTTCTGCTGTAGCCTTTTCAGACATATTTTGGTAAAATCATAAGACCCGATAGGAGAATATTATAGTTTATTGGATAGTAAATGGTGAATCCAGGTTAATAAAAAATTCTAAAGGAGCCTTATTATGCAGAAAAGATTTTTCCTTTTCCCTTTCTCCCTCATCAGTTTGTCATTTTATAGGCAAGTTCTGTTTTTGGCATTCATTGTCCTGGCCTCCTTCATAATTGTCAGCATTTTACCGCAACTGCAAGCGACCATATCTACAGCAACGGCTGGCGAATCGTCTCAAAAAAGTTATCTGGAATTTGTTCTGGATGAAAGACAAGTACTTTCGCAAGACTCAAAGGCTTCAGTATTCGAGGTTACGCCAAATGAATACGGGGCGAAAATGGACGGCGTGACGGATGACACGGCCGCGTTTCAAAATGCACTGAATGCCCTCCCCGATGGGGGTGTACTCAATATTACTGCAGGTACTGCCTTGCTCTCCGCTCCATTGACGATCAAAGACAAGTCTTGTACCATCCGTGGGGCGGGGCTTTTTGCCACTAAACTCCGCTGGACCTCTGGTTCCGGAATCTCCTGTTCAGAAAGCCGCACAAGAGAGGAAACGGACGGGGATCCGGCGTCTTGGCAGATCACGGGCATACGCTTTGAAACAGCAGCGGCTGATTCCGGCACGGCCCTCTCTTTTCACTACGAACACAGTGGGCGTTTAACACCATCGGTTATTGTGCGAGATTGTTCTTTTCAACCTTGGCATGACGGGTATTGGACCAAGAGCATCTCAGTCAAAAATGGCCACCTCGGACAAATCACGGGCTGTTATTTTCGAGGTGGACGTGGAGAGGATAAGGCAACAACATCGCACCATGTTCATCTGACGGGCAATAGCACCACTTTTATGATCGAGAACTGCCATGGAATGATCAGCCGCTACGGCATTCTGGTGGAGGGCGTTACAGAAGGCGTGACCATAAGTAAGTGCTTCTTTGTCATGAACGCCTATGGATACACCCTAAATGTGGATGGCGAACCAATGTTCGACATATTTCAGAGTCACGCAGCCTCCCACGTACATCCACTTTGGATCAAGAACGGCCGCAGTTCCGCCATCACGGGAAACATGTTTGTCCTCAGGAAGTACGACGATTTCCTTGGGCTTCGAGACTCCGATAATCCGCCCGCAATCGTATTGATTGAAGGGAAGACCGTAAAGGATGTCGTCGTCACGGGATGCACGTTAAACATGAACGACAAGTCGCTGCGTGCCGAGGGTGGAAAGTTTCTCGGAATCGATATTCGAAATGGGAACGGGCTTATAATCGGCCATAACTCTATTGAGCACAACTCATCATTTCCCAGCGGGATTCGTGTCAGTAAATTCGCTAAGAATGTATCGATCAAGGATAATATAAGCGAAAAGAAATAGGCCCCGTTGCGATTTGGTCTCCCAATGGGAAATGGCTATTAAAGTTTGAGGATGATTCGTTTTGGATAGTAGCGACAAGACAATTTTTTTTATTTTCATCTTTAATTGAGGTGTAGAATGCATCGGGAGAATTAAAGGTTCCTGACACCTTAATTTCCCCGGCGCACAACTAACTGGTCCGTTTTGAAAAATGGTCAGTTTGAGTAAATTACCTCTCCCTCTCCCTCAGCATTGGCACGAACCGCACGGGCATCATCGACTCCCGACTAACCGTCCCCTCCGCGTCCTTCGTAACGACGATCAGGTCCTGTATCCCATACGCCCCCCCTACCGGTATCACCATCGTCCCGCCGCTCTTGAGCTGCTCTATCAGCGGCGGCGGAATATCATCGGGCGCACACGTCACAATGATCGCATCGAAGGGTTGATGCTCGTCCCAGCCCTTGTACCCGTCGCCGATCTTCAGCTTGATCGTGCCGTAGCCGCGACTTTCAAGACGCTCCCTCGCCTCGATGCCCAGGGGCTCGACTATCTCAATGCTATAGACATGCGGCGTGATCTCGCTAAGGACCGCCGCCTGATACCCCGAGCCAGTGCCGATCTCCAGAACCTTCTTGTCCTCGTCAAGCCTCAGCACACTCGTCATATACGCCACGATAAACGGCTGAGATATCGTCTGACCGTGCCCGATCGCAAGCGGCGTGTCGGCATAAGCAAGCCGCTGATTGGCCTCGCCCACGAACCAGTGCCTCGGCACATTTAAGACCGCATCGAGCGATTGCGCATCGTCAAGACCATACCGACCGATCTGCCCGACCATCCGCCGCCGCTCTGCAATCCGCTCATCAGACCGCGGACGAGACCAACCTGCATCCCAACTCGCCCTCTCGCCAGCCGATGCAGAAATCTCGCCTGCATCGCCGCCAAATTCCTCGCCCGTCCGCACAACAGACCCCCCCGATCCGTTGCCCTGCTCCCGACAGCCGCCCAACAGCCCCACCGCAAGGCCAGCCGCCAACAAACCCCGAACAACGAATCCGACCAAATTGTTCCAGTATCCTTCCGTCATGGCTCCAGCTTCCACCTAACGAGCCACTATCCTACCACCTAAAAGCCAAATTGTCCAAACCTCAAAAGACGACTACGCCAACAAATACCCAATGTTCACAAACTATCAACCAACGACTATCGACTAATAATGGGTGGCAGCGTGTTTGCGCAGCAAACCGATGGTCGTATACACACTGGCACCCACCATCGGTTTGGCTTCGCCAAACACGCTGCCACCCTGTCAGCCAATCCAGATATCCGACGGATCCGCAATCTCATACGGATCGTAATAGCACGCATTCAGCAGCCGCTGACACGGCCCGTTGACCAGTGAACCGGTATCGCACAACTTCGCCCCCTTCGCCCACAGGTGCCGCAGACTGTCCTTTACCGCGATCCTGTCGTGCCCGCCCGTGGCATCGACGACGACCGTCACCTTCTTATGGCGCACCAGCAGACCCAGCGCCGTAGCCTTAACCGAATTCTCCGTCCCAGCCCCGATAACAATAAACTCGCTCGCCTTTAGCTCCGTCAGGATCCGATCCGCACGCGGCTCAAGAAACGGGTCGAAGCATCGCTTGCAAACAACGACCTGGTCGCATTCGTCGAATATCCGCCGCGGCAGGTCCGTACTGTCCGTCGCCGTAAACGTCGCACGTTTCTTAAGCAGCGTACAGCCCAGCTTCTCCTGCCCCCTCGTCCCCGCAACACAAAAACCATGACCACAGTCATCGCCGCAATACTCCTGAACCGTCGAGATCATCCGGATCCGCTTTCGCCCGGCCCAGCCGACCACCCGCTTGATATTCGCAAGGATCCTCCGCCGGCTCCTGATGCAAACGTCGCTGGCGTCCTCGAAAAAATCCCGCTGCGTATCAACATCGATAACCACACGCTTCTGCCGCAATACAATAGGCATAATCATCATTGACCCTTTCGATTAAGCTTCCAAATTGCTTCGGCCTATTTATGCTGCACGCAAAAACCGTGTACAAAAGCATACGCCGCCTTCACGGCCTGGTCGTATCAAGGGATCGAAGTCTCATCCGAATCGAAGTAACGCACGTTCCAAACACAATGCACACATCTCCCGTCATGATCCATCCCTCATCTATGCCCGCCACCGGCCATCCCATCTCGCCGCCGCCGGGCCCATCTTCAAAAATCATCCTCCCCCACACCACCTTAATCCTCCCTACTCATCCTGCTCCGCACCAGCCTCTATCCTCCATGACTCAGCCTCCACCAAAGCCACACACGTCTTGCCATAAACAACAATTGCAAACCCCATGCCAAAACAAAAACACCCCCCAAACCCCTTCAAAGCCGGTACAAACCAAACCAATCGCAATCTGCTCTCGCATTTTGCAAAAACCCCAACCTTCTGACAGAAATCACCCCACATTTCCATCCAACACCCAAAATGTCATTCCCGCGAAGGCGGGAATCCAGAGTTTCCTGGGCCGCAGAACCCACAAACAACACAGAGATTCTTTAATTCTCTACTTCTTTAATTCTTTGCTTCTTTAATTTTTCCTGTCGCAAAACCGCCCAATCCTGCACTATATGGTGAAGATTCGAATCTTTTGGAACTGTTTGCGAGGTCGAAATGCCTGAAAATGACAAATATTACATCAAACGCTGCCTCGATGGCCACCCGGACGATTTTCGTCATCTCATCAGGCGTTACCAGGGCGTACTCCTGGCCCATCTCGCCGGGCACCTCTCCAGCCGGGATTGGGCTGAAGAGGCCCTGCAGGAGACCTTTGTGCGATGTTACTTTAATCTTTCAAAACTAAAGAAGGCTGAATCGTTCTTTTCCTGGATGCTTGGCACCGGCAATCGCGTGGCAAAAGAGCAGTTGAGAAGCGAAAAACGCCACCGCGACGCCGTAAAATCGCTCAGCGAGGCCGAACCGACCCGGCAATCAGGGCCATGCCACGATTTCCCGCTGGCCCGGACGATTGCCCGGCTGGACGACTCGCAGCGAGAGCTGATCCTGCTTCGATATTACGGCGGCCACTCATGCTCACAGATCGCCGGCCAACTCGACATGCCAATAGGCACCGTCACCAAGACGCTGTCGCGGGCCTATGCCAGGCTGCGGGAGTTGTTAGGCCAGGAAGAAAAGAACCAGCAAAGCGAGGTGCAAAAATGAACTGTCAGCAATGCAAAGAACTACTGTTCGCCCATATCGAAGGACTGCTCGACCAGCCGCAAGCCCGCGAGATTGACCGGCACCTCCAGGAATGTTCAGCTTGTCGCGACGAGAAATCCGCAATGCGAACCCTCCAGCAGCGACTGACATCGAATGGCGAATCGTACGCACAAAGCGATCTCGAAAACAGGGTCATCGACCGGATCGTACGCGCACAGACCTTCGAACTGAGAAAAACCAACAAAAACCTGCAATTCTGGAGAAAGATCATGAATGCAAAAACCACAAAATTCGCCACAGCGGCGATCATAATTATTGCGGCGTTTATCGGCATTAATCAGTTCGGCGGGTCGATTGACGGCGCCAGTGTCGTCTGGGGTCAGGTCGTCGAGCAGCTCAACAACTATACCAAATATAAATGCCGCCAGAGGATTGTTCGCCAGCAGGGCCCTGAATATCCGACAATGGACGTGTATCACCTGAACCTCTCACAAAGGCGACAGGAAGTCGAAAATGGCGACATACACATCATTGACATGCGGGGGACCGACGCGATCACCGTAGAGCT
>DAOVVQ010000171.1 GCA_030637065.1 Planctomycetota bacterium | reverse complement strand
CCACTAAAAAAATGCGCGTCAGTCCGTAGGATGGGTAACTTGTTACCCATGCGGTTCTGTATGCTCCTCCGTCAGCATGGGTAATAAAGTTACCCATCCTACAAGACTTATACCAGTCCCATTTTAAGAATGCGTTCGATGCCATACTTGTGCTTGCACAAGCATGTTTGGGCGTCCTACATGCCCACGCAAGCGTGGGCATGGCACCAGACATAGTGTAAATAGATTTGATTTAGTTACTGACGCGCATTTTTTAAGGAGGATTGGTATTAGATGCAAATGCGAAATATTAGATACAAAAAAATCTCGAACTGGCCGCCCCTGGGGGACGGTCGGTTCGAGATGTATGCTTGAGACCTCTGAAAAGCCATGACACCCCTGCTATGGTGGTTGTCTTTGGAACAAAAACAACCACGGCAGTGGGGTATACCCTGTTTTTCAGGAGACCCGCTTATAATTTACCTGCTGATGTTAGACGTATTTCCAGTCTTTTAGCCACTCGTAGCTGGCTGGGAGGTTTGCCCATGCCCTGTCCATCGCGGCTTCGAGTTCCCTGGCCTCGGCGACGTCGAGTTTGCGACGCTCCTTGACGGCCTTGGCAACGTTCTCGACCTGCTGGGCGTTGATCATGCCCGGTATCGGGGCGGTGATCGCCGGATTGCCGAGGATGTAGCGAATGGCCAGACGTGCGAGGCGGTCATCTTCGACCCTTGTCTCGCTATCGGGAGAGCTGTCGCCCTTGAACAGGCTGGTGCCGGCAAAGGGCTTGATGCCGAAGAATGCGACATCATTCTTGCGGATCGCCTCGAAGACGCTGTCGACGGGCAATTCCTTAGTCGACGCCGTATAAGGCGTACAAACGACCTGCACCGTCTCGGGGTACGTCTCGATCATCCACTTGATATGGGGCCGGTCATGTGAGGACAGGCCGGTGAAGCGAACCTTGCCCTGCTTCTTGGCAAGCTCGAGGGCCTTCATCATCTCTTCGACCTCGCCCTCGGTATGCTGGCCGCTCTTGGAGAGCATCGTAACACGCCAGACATCGACGTAATCGAGACCAGCCTCTTTCATACCCTTGTCGAGCGTGCCGATAAGGGCCTTGCATGTACGGTAGTCGGGTTTTCGCATCTCTTCCTGGTACCACGAAAAGCCCATGTACATCTTGTCGCGTCTGCCCTTGAGGGCCTTGGCGTAGGTTACGCACTCCTGCCATGTGCAGGCGTCGATATAGTTGATGCCGACTTCCATGCACTTGCTGACGACGTCGTAGCGGTTCTTTTCGAAACCCTTGAGGTCGAGCTTAGCGCTTAGCCATGCCTTCGTCTCGAAGACGCCCGGAACCACCTTGTCGACGCGTTTCCAGTGTCCACCAAGGCACACCGAAGATATCCACAGGTTGGTCTTGCCCGCCCGTCGATATTCCATGTCGGGGTTGTAGTTGACCGTCTGCGTCATATCGCTCTTGTTGACCTTGGCGCTCTGGCTGCAGCCGGTCAGCCCTGCCGCCACGCCGGCGGTTACGATTGTACCATCGCGCATAAACGTGCGGCGGGTCGACTCGTTGGCCTTGCCTGTCTGCTGTTTGTCCTGCATAATTTGCTCCTCATTTCAAGAATTCGGTTATTTTTCTATTAAGAACTGCGCCGTTGCGCATGATTTTCTCGCGGATAATGCCCTTTAGGTGACGGTTGCTGCTGTTTGTTATCCATGACTCGCTCGCTTTGCCCTGAATACTGTCATTTCGCCGTTCGCTGCCCCCCCGCTCCGACCAGGCACCATCGAGACGCCAGCCGAATATCAACGCATTTTACCGTAGCTGCTACTATTTAGCAAGCCTCTTTTTGATTTCTTGAACGACAAACCGCCCAAATCCACAATTACGGACCCACCATAACCGCAGCGAACCACCACTTATATGGACTACCGTTAATAAGAGCCGATCGATCCACGAGAAAAACCATATTCATCATGAATCCTTCCAAATAAAGGCCATGACGAATACACCGGCCATCGGCTCGAATTAACTGAAATTATTATAAGGTAATACGCTCGGCCTGGGGGCATTTATTTCACAAATAACGGGGATATAAAGGCCGCAGGGCGTTATAAAGACCAAAGTATAATTAGTCGTCCCAGAGGTCGCAGGCTGGCTCAAAACCGCAGAATCCGATAAAGATAGCCTCTAAATAAAGGTACCTGGTACCTTTAATTTAGTAAAAAACGGCGTTATAACAGCCTCAGCGTGATAATTAGACAAGAATTAAATGTACCTGGTACCTTTAATTCGTCTTGGTACCTTTAATTCGTCTGCGGTAAATAATTTCCCGTTTATGGCTGGGTCAGGGCCCATACTTGGCTTAGCGACGCTTTGGTCTTCTTTAAGGCCTGGTTGTCCTCCATGTCTCGCAGCTCCTGGTCGAAGGGCTCACATTCGACCGGCCCGTCATAGCCGATCTTTATAAGGGCGCCAATAAAACCCTTCATGTCGATCACCCCGGTAGCCATTGGCAGTCCTCGCCGGTTATCGACTTGCTCGTCAATATCAAGGCCCAGCGGAGCATCGTTTACGTGAACGTGTACGACGTCTTTGTTCGACAATTCGAGCAGTTCCTTGACGCTGCCGTGCGAGGTGTACCAGTGCCAGCTATCCAGCAGGAGCCCGACGTTGGGCTTGCCGATCGCCTCGATCAGCTCCATCATACCCTTCTGCGTGCATATAAATGGAAAGCGAGACTGCGATCGGGAGGTCCTGGGGCCTATGAACTCCAGGCCCAGACGCATGCCGTTATCGTCAAGTATCCCGGCTATCTCGCGGTAACGTTTTTTGTGCAGCTCGAAATTTTGCAGATATGTCAGTTCCTTATGGCCTGGCGGGATCCAGATGGCAACGCGTTCGATGCCCAATTGCCTCATAATAGCTGCCCGTCCGGGCAATTTGGCGAGGTCCCTCTCGACCTGGTCCTGCGGCCTCTTAAACTGGACAGGCAGCGTGCAAGCGCCGTATCGAATGTTTTTGGCCTTCATCGTCTCGACCCAGCGGCGGATATCCGACGCGGATTTGTCCTCGAATTCACTCAAACGCGGCGTAATGCTGTCGAAACCGTATTTCACCGCGTAGTCCAGCGCCTGGGGCTGATCGGCCTTTACGCCAATATGGCCGAACCCAAGGTTCTTATAGAATTTGACTCTATTGCCTGTGCCCGGCGAGGCAAGTGACCGCCCGGCAAAACTGTCCGCCAAGGCCATCGCCGCCGCCGCTGCCGCCGCTGACCGGCAAAATGTACGTCTCGATATTGCCTTGGACCCTCTTGTTTTCGACTCAGCCATAATCGTTTCTCCAGTCCCTGTCGGCGATTTTGATCGCCTGACATAAAAATGTCTCCATCTTTGAAAACGACGAACAATGATGGTGAGATTATACGGGACTAAAGGAACTTTTTCAACAACCCCCGGGCACCTTTTCGGCGCATCGACACCATTTTCGGCACATCGGCACCCTGATTTGTTTTATTTCCGGATTTCCCCGCCCGATCGCCTTGCCGGATTGCCCTGCTGTAGCGTTAATCGGCTTAGACCGGTTCGGTTTCCTTTTTGAAGGATTTCAGGTCCTGCGGCTCTGCCACCCTGCGATATCCTAAGGCATTGATCACCTCGAGGACCTCCGTCCAGGTCGGAAACGGCCTCTGGTTATCCTTCTTATACCGGTCGATCGCCATGAGAAACACGAACTGCTCGTGGTTCATCTCCCCCTCTTCGGCATCCCTTCGCTCCTCGCTGCGACGGCGTCCCGGCCCCCTTCTTCGATTCATTCCAACACGCCTGTCCACAACACTACTCCTGCATTCTACGAAAGTCTTATCTTTTTTGCCGTCATCGTCGCTCATCACAATTCCTCTCTGGATCTAACTGACGTTCGAGTAAAGGTCCGCTTCAGCCCAAAAGCCGTCCGCTTAGAACTCGTCGTCAAAGAGATCCTCGTCATAGTTGTCGTTAAAACTCTCATCCTGATCGTGGAATACCATGTCGTAAAAATCGTTGTACGTTCCCTGGGACTCGATCAGAACGTGAGCCGCATCAAGGTGGTCCTCCGGAACAAGCACCGCAATGCCCGGAAAATTCGATGCCGAATCCGAACCGGACTTGATCGCCGCAGGAATATTATCGTCGTTAAGAAGCTTCTTGTACTGTTGCGCAAGTTCCATGTCCTCGGCAAACGCAACCGTCACAAATCCACTCGCCGAAACCTGCTCCTTTGTCTTTTTCCTTGGCCGACCTGCCATTCTACCTCTCCCTTAAAACACACCTAAACATCAGATCCCACGCGGAAACTGCTCTGTCGTTTCATCGTCCTGCTGGCACCGGTCATTAAGCCAAATCACCCAAAAACTTGCATCACAACCACTTTTCCCGCCAAATCCAAGGCCGGTAATGCAGAATTTCCGGGTTATACGTTCTGAGACCTCTGAAAAACCATGACACCTTTGCTATGGTCGTTGCTTTTGGAACAAAAAACAAATATGGCAGTGGAATACACCCTGTTTTTCAGGAAACCCTTCTATAAGTGCAAAATTTTGCATTTTCACCGATTTTTTTGTTGCAAACCCTTTCACTACTCGCCAGAATGTCCATGAATCAAGCGTTTGGCCCTTTGGAGCCGATAATTATAGGAACTTAATTTTGCATGGAGGTCAAAAAATGGCAAAGAAGAAAGCGAAGAAAAAGGCTGGTAAGGAAGTTCTGGTAGTCGCAAGCAAGGTCAAGGCATACATCAAGAGCAAGAAGATGATGACATCGTCAGATGCTATCGTCGCTCTTAGCGATTCTGTCTATGCCACGATTGATGCCGCGATCAAACGCACCAAGGCCAATCGTCGCAGCACGGTCAAGCCCCAGGACCTGTAATAACCTGGCGACGCTAAGCAGAACCGGACACCAACGAACATTCTGACGCAAACCCGCAACACGAGGTTTGCAGGACAGGGTAATCCGTCGGTGGCGGCTATGCCGGTGCCGGACTAAACCTTTATGGCAGCAATAGTTATGTGTTTTGTAATTGCAAGGCCATACGGCACATAAGTCGCACCGCAGGAAGGAAGCGTTCATAAGAGCCTTCTTTCGCAGCGTCGTTGTTGGAAACTGCGCAAGAAAATAGCAGGCTGTCTCTTATATTAAGGGACAGCCTGTCTTTTTTTTGGCCTACAGACTCACAATAACCGCAATGTCTGATAAAATCCGCTTAAAAGCCGCTGACAGCACACCTGAAAGTCACCAAATACAGAAATACCCTTACTCACAGCGAATTTTGTATAAAGCCTGCCTTCTATTTTACCGATAGTATATGTAGCATGTCATACAGGACTGGGCCCATTGACAACGGGGCTTAATCGCCGTTATCAGTATGATGATTAATATTTTTTTTATATTTTCGTGGACAATCTCCAAGGCCGCGGTATAATTCAAGAAGATTTTTTCCAAAGAGGATAATTTCTTGCAAGCAGACGGAACAGAAACGGATTTTAGCTGGTCTGAGGAGCAGGGTGTAGGTTCGTATTACAGGAGCCTATCATGAGAGTCTTTATGCTTGGTTGGGAATTTCCGCCCTTTATCAGCGGCGGACTGGGGACTGCCTGCTGCGGTCTGACAAAGGCCATGAGCCAGATAGGCATGGACGTCGTTTTTGTGCTTCCCAAACCGATAGACGGCACACATTCCACCCATGTCAAGATGCTATCTCCCCAGCAGGCATGGGCCGACGAACTTGCCTTCGAGCATGATGAGCTCAAGAATGTGCGATTTCACACGATAGAATCGTTCCTTCAGCCGTACACCAGGCCGGAGCAGTATGAGCAACAGATCGAGGAGATGATACGACAAAAGAGGCTCGTCCATTTCCCCAATGTCGACATAAACGCTCCCATCGAAGAGGATATCATCGGCCCCAGCGCCAATGCCCAGCATTACGGTGGTGACATGTTCACCGAGATACACCGATACGCCGCATCCGCAGTCAGGCTGGCCGTCAGAGATAACTTCGATGTCGTCCACGCACACGACTGGATGACCTACCCCGCTGCTATCGCAGTTGCGGCTGTGACGGGAAAACCGCTCGTCGTTCACGTCCACTCGACCGAATTCGACCGAAGCGGCGAACACGTGAATCAGCCGATCTACGACATCGAACGACGAGGCATGCACGCAGCCGACAAAATAATCGCCGTCAGCCACCTCACTCGCAATATCATCATCAGCCGATACGGCGTCAGCGGCGAAAAAATCGAGGTCGTCTATAACGGTGTCGACCGAAGCGGCAACGGCAACCACAACTTTAACACCAAGGCTGGCATCGCATCGGACGAGAAAATCGTTCTGTTTCTGGGCCGCATCACCATGCAAAAGGGTCCGGAATACTTCCTCATGGCCGCAAAAAAAGTCCTCGAAGAAGTCGACAACGTAAAATTCGTCATGGCCGGCTCCGGCGACATGATGCACCGAACGATAGAAATGGCCGCGGGTATGGGAATCGGGCAGAAGGTTCTCTTCACCGGCTTTCTGCACGGCGAAGACGTCCAGAAGGTCTATGAAATGGCTGACCTCTACGTAATGCCGTCGGTCTCGGAACCATTCGGGATCGCACCCTTAGAGGCTCTAAACCACGATGTGCCCGTCCTGATCAGCAAGCAAAGCGGCGTCGCCGAGGTGCTGACCCACGTCCTGAAGGTCGACTTTTGGGATGTTACCGAAATGGCCAACAAGATCATCGCGGTGCTTAAGTACCCGCCGCTGCAAATGACACTCCGCGAGCATGGGAATTTCGAGGTCCGCAAACTCAGATGGGTCGACGCCGCCCATAAATGTGCAAAGGTATATGGCGATATAATGGTAACAGTCTGACATTATTTAACAGGGTGATTCATTAATGCCATCAGTATGCTTCTATTTTCAGGTGCATCAGCCTTTCCGGCTCAAGCACTACACCGTATTCGACAGGTCAGAAACCTATTTCGATGATTTCAAAAACGCGGCGATATGCAGAAAGGTCGCCAATAAGTGCTACCTGCCCGCCAATCGCCTGCTGCTCAAGAACATCAAGCGGCACGATGGCCGGTTTAAGGTTGCGTTCAGTATCACCGGCGTGCTCCTCGAGCAGTTCCACAAATACTGCCCCGAGGTCATCAGTACCTTCGACGCGCTCGCACAGACCGGATGCGTCGAGTTCCTCGCCGAAACCTATTATCACAGTCTGAGTTTTCTCTATTCGAGAAACGAATTCGTCGACCAGATCAACAAACACGTCGAAACCGTCCAGAACCTCTTCGGACAAACACCGCGGATCTTCAGGAACACCGAACTGATATATAATAACGAACTGGCAAACACCATCGAATCCACCGGCAGGTTCGACGCTATCATCACCGAAGGCGCCGACCATATCTTAGGCCACCGCAACCCCAACTTCGTCTACAGACCGCCGAACTGCGAGAAGGTCAAGCTGCTGCTGAAAAACTACTCGCTCAGCGACGATATCGCATTTCGGTTCTCGAACCATAACTGGAAAGAATACCCGCTAATGGCCGGAAAATTCGCCCACTGGATCAACCGCTTCAACGGGAACGGAAACGTCATAAACCTCTTCATGGACTACGAAACCTTCGGCGAGCACCAGTGGGAAGACACCGGGATATTCAACTTCATGGAGCACCTGCCCGAAGAGGTACTAAAGCACCCGGACAACAACTTTAAAACACCCACCGAGGTCGTGGAGACATACGACGCCGTCGACGTCGTCGACGTACCGCACATCATCAGTTGGGCCGATACCGAACGTGACCTTTCCGCGTGGCTCGGCAACGCGATGCAGTCAAACGCACTGCACGAAGTCTACCAGATCGAAAAACTGATCAAACAGGCACGCGACGAAAGACTCATCGCCGACTGGAGAAAACTCCAGACCTCCGACCACTTCTACTATATGTGTACAAAATATTTCGCCGACGGCGATGTACACAAATATTTCAACCCCTACGATTCGCCGTACGATTCCTATATTAACTATATGAACGTCCTGAGCAACCTGAAACGGAGATGTGACAACCTGACCGCCGAAAAGACCCCCACCCCAGTCTAACCGGGGCTGATACGGGGCTGGCAAATGGGAT
>DAOVVQ010000158.1 GCA_030637065.1 Planctomycetota bacterium | reverse complement strand
AGTTTAGATTTGAGTGCCCTTACCAAGATAATGATCTTCTTGCTGTCTCTGTTTTCTTTATTCCTCTGTGGGACGGTGGTGACCTATGTTGGCAATGCCAGCAACTACAAGGAATTGATGGAAGAACAGGAGGCTATCAACAAAGAAATTTCGTCGGAAATTATCAGCCTGCAACGTCAGTACACGGAGAAAATGACGCTGATCGAGCAACTCAAGGCTGAGTCGAATGACCGGATCCAGCTTCTGGAAGACCAGATCAACCAGCTTGATGTCGAAAAGCGAAATGCGGAGCGAAAGAGTCTCGAATACGCCGGTAGAGTCAACAGTTGGGTTGGCGTGGTTACCGGGTTCGAGCAAACGATCGAGAATCTTCAAAACTCGCTGAAACTGACGCAGGTGCAATTGGACAAGGCGCGTACGGATGGCATCGAGGACCGCAAGGAACTTAATGAGATCACGGCCAGCCTTTATGAAAAGATCGTCCAGTTGCAGTCTCTTGAAGTAGACAAGCGACGTCTTCTCGAGCAGAAGACAAGCCTGGAACAGACGCTCAACAACGTGCTTGATACCGGCGGTGGGCCTGTGAGCGTCGAGCCGGTGACACCGGCGGTCGGTCGGGTAAGACGTGCTGATGCCACGATCGCAGGTGTTGACTTAAAAGGACTGGTTACCGAAGTGGGCCAGTCGCTGGTGACGATCTCTTTGGGCTCTGCTGACGGTGTCGTGAAGAATATGCTGTTTCATGTCACCCGGGGCGACGAGTTCATTTGCGATGTAGTCATTACGGATGTCGACACGAATAAGGCTGCCGGCGTTATGGAACTGAAACAACTGGCCGACCCAAGGGTTGGCGATAATGTAAGTACGAAGTTGTAGGCCTATGAGTCCAGCTAATAAACCAGTTGCAACGAGTAACATTTATACCGCGATGCTGTTATTGGCAACGATGATAGTATTTGCCACCGCATTGTTCGTCGCGATTAAATGTTCTTCTGATTATGGAACGCTCTTTGGTGTTATGCAGGGTAGTCATTAGAGCAGGAAGCTCGTTCGCTGCCGATGGCAACGTGGAAGTTGCCCGGTCAAGCGTGTTTTTGGGCCTGCCTTAATCGCCCCGAGTCCGGCTTGTTAAGCATTTACCGGCATGGTGAGCATTTACCGGCCTGGCAAATGACTATCGGATTCGGTTGTGCGGTACGGATTTCCGGCCACCTTGCTCGCTATAGGACGTGCAGGAATTAATTGAAGGGAGTCAAAGTGATACTTGACACGATTTTGGGCTGGTTTAGCGTGGACATGGGCATCGATCTGGGGACCTGCAATACCCTTGTCTGTGTTCGTGATGAAGGCATCGTACTGAATGAACCCTCCGTCGTCGCGGTCCGTCGCGGCACCAATATTGTCCTTAATAACGGTGAGGCCGTAGGTCTTGTCGCTCGTGAGATGTTGGGCAAGACACCTGGTTCGATCACGGCGATCAGGCCGCTGAAGGACGGTGTCATCAGCGACTTTGAGATCACCGAGGCGATGTTGGGCTATTTCATCCGCAAGGTTCACGGTCGGGGTCGTCTGTTCAGTCCTCGCGTTGTCATAGCGGTCCCCAGCGGCATTACCGCCGTTGAGCGACGCGCCGTGATCGACAGCGCGCAGCGTGCAGGGGCCAGAAAAGTCTTCCTCGTCGACGAACCGATGGCCGCTGGGATAGGGGCCGGGCTGCCTATAACGGAGCCGACGGCGTCGATGATCGTCGATATCGGCGGCGGTACAACCGAAGTAGCCATTATGAGCCTTGCCGACATCAGCACGTGCGAATCGATCCGTATCGGCGGAGATAACTTCGACGAGGCGTTGATCAGTCACCTCAAACGGACTTACAACCTGCTCATCGGCGAACCGCGGGCCGAACAGGTAAAGATCCAGATCGGCTCAGCGGCACCCCTGGAGCAGGAACTAACGATGGAGATCGCAGGGCGTGATACTATATCGGGCCTGCCCCGGAAGATCGTAATTACCAGCGAAGAGATTCGCGAGGCGCTTCGCGAGCCGATCGCCGGGATCATAGAAACGGTCATGCGGACGCTGGAAAAGGCCGAGCCCGAACTGGCGGCGGATCTTATCGAAAACGGGATGCACCTATGCGGCGGCGGTTCGCTTCTGCGAGGTATGGATACCGTCCTTTCAAATGCAACGGGACTAAAGGTGATACACGTGGAAGACCCGCTATCGTGTGTGGCTCGCGGAACGAGCGTTTACTTAGAGAACCTGGAGATATGGAAAGATACTCTTGACCAGACAGGTTACTCCTGGGAGTAGCGGGTGCCGGGCAGCGGGTCTCTGGTGTCGGGCAGTATGCTCTTTAGGCACGGCTGGGGAGATAGATGGCGTATAGTCACCTAATCGAACGAATCAACTATAATCCATGACATGGCACGCAAGCAAATCAACGCGTCAAGGGGAACTGTTTTGGTAGCGCTGCTTTTCGCAGGCATAGTCATTCTGTTTGTACCGCAAGAGCACACCAAGAAGCTGAATTTCCTGTTCCGGAAGCTCTTTAACCCCGTCCTGAGCTTAGGTCGCAGCACGACGGTTGCGTTTCCGGTTTTTACGTCATCTAACGAAGATTTCGTTTCGGGCAGTGAATACAACCGGCTGGTTACCGACTATGACAATCTCCAGGGGGCGCTCAAGGAACTTCACCAGCAATATAACACGCTGGCTGGTATTCGCGCACGGCTGCCGGAGGCCGGGAGCGGATACGTTTTGGCCGGGATCAGGGACGTCTCGACCGACCCGCTGCGGAAGGAACTGGTTATCAACAAGGGTCAGCTCGACGGGCTGAGAGTAGAGCAGTACGTGTTGGGTGGAAATACGATCGTAGGGCAGGTTAGTGAGACGTCACCGCGATGGTCGAGGATCAAACTCTTAACCGACTCCGGCAGCAGTGTGGAAGTGGGGATATGGAACGAAAAGCTGAAAAAATATATCCGTGCCCAGCTTGTCGGCGACGGCAAAGGGGCCGCGACGATACCGCTGATATCGAGGGAATACGATATTCGGGCCGATGACACGGTATACGCGGCGCCAAAGCCCGGTCTGCTTGAAACGCCGATGGTGATCGGCAACATTGTATCGATCGCGCCGGACGATAATAAACCGCTCTTGTGGGACATGACGGTCAAGCCTCTTTATGACGCCGAAAAGCTCGAAAATGTGGTGATAATCGTTGTCGAACCTGTCGGAGAACCTAAATAGTCAGTTTGATGGCATTATATGAGTGCAAAATGCGTTTGACGGAATCACAAATGAAAACTTTTTGGCCTGGTCGATAGATGCACTGGATACGATTTTCAATAATTCTGCTCTTGGTGACCCTGCTTAACGCGGGCAACCTGCTCAATACGATACCTCTGATCGATTCCAACACCAGGCCGGACCTGCTGTTGGTTCTTCTGTTATTCTTTGCCAGCAACTGCAAGACGCTTGAGGCGATCATAGCATCCTTTGCGATCGGTTTTGCCGCGGACATTTCGGGGGTGGAGATGGGGCCTCATATTATCGCTTTTGGTCTGTTGGGCTCTGCGATCTCGCAAATGCGGAGGGTCGTGGTAATGAAACGGATGATCCACCAGGGAAGCGTGATATTCGTCACAGCCCTGTTGGCCGGCGTAATGGTACAACTGTTAACGTTGGTCAAGACCGGAAGTACCCCCCCGAACGCATATAAGGTCCTGCCGGTGACGGCGCTTTATTCGGCAATTTTAGGGCCGATAGTATGGAGCGTTTTTTCGGTCATGTCGGGCTGGCTGGGGATTCGCAAATATCGTGTGGGGCGGATGTCCCGAAGATAATGTACAAGCGACGATTATACACCTTTATTTCTATCTGCATCCTGGCCATTTGTGTCTGCGGGTGGCGTCTGCTGTACCTGCAGGTACGACACGGAGCCGAGTATCGCGAGCAGATACGCCTGATGCGAATCCTGCCGCCTACACAACTGCCGACCGTTCGGGGCAGCATCTTCGACAGGACCGGTAGGATCATCGCCTCCGACAAACCGGCGTTTTATCTGCACATAAACTATCGGTTGACGCGATTCCTTGACGATCGCTATCGACAGGGCAAAATCGTCATCAGGCAGAAGGCGGAAGAGGAAAAGGCCGATGCGGAGGTCGAATCGGAGGTAAATGAAGAATTCAGGGGCCGGCTGGAGGAATTAGAGGCGATAATCGAGCGATGTGCGACGATCAAAGGGACCACCACAGCCCGACTCAAAGAGGATATCGAGAAGATAAACGACCGCGTGTGGAATCGTCGCAGGTTTTTTGCATGGTCGACAAATTGCCCGGATTCAAAGCTCAGAACCGAATACGCCGGAAGGTTCGTACCGATGAGCAAGGCGATGGAGGAGTTTGACAGCCTTTTCCCTGACATGAAGTCGCGGCTTAAACTCATTATGAAGGCCGATCCCCTCGAAGCACACCAGAACTACCCTTTGATAGAGCTTGAGACCGAGGCCCAGTTGCTCCAGGGCCAGTTGGAATTTGTCAATGTCGACAATATTGAGATCACCCCCCGTGCCAAGAGGACGTACCCGTATAAATCGGCGGCCTGCCAGACGATCGGCTGGGTCGGGCCGGCTCAGCAATCGGATAAGGAGTTGTTTGCCTACGACGATTACCTGCGGTACCTCGAGGGCGATGTCTTGGGCAAGAGCGGGGCGGAAATGGTCTGTGAGGCCGTACTTCGGGGGCGTCGCGGCGAGGTGACGTACGACAAGGACGGCCATCTGGTCAGTCGAAAACTCACGGAATTCGGCAATGACATAACACTTTCGCTGGACATCGTGCTGCAAAGGAATATCGAATCGCACCTGAGCGACCCGAACATGAATTCCAATTACGATACGGCGATGGGAGCGGTTGTTATCGATGTGGCAAGCGGCGACATCCTTGCGCTTGTTTCCCTGCCGGTCTATGACCTTTCGACGATAAGGCAGAAGTATAATGAGGTTCTAAATGCGGCTGGGGCGCCTATGATAAACAAGTCGCTGGCCGAGCATTATCTGCCGGGCTCGTCGATCAAGCCGGTCATCCTGATCATCGCGATGGAGGAAGGAAAGATCGGTCCCGGCGATGTGATAAGCTGTCCTTACCATGACGCCGGCAAAAGCTGGCCGAACTGCCTGATGTTCAGGAGGTTCGGAAGCTGCCACGACTGGCGGTGGCAGGATGAGGGAGGCAATATCGCCCGCAACGCGATTCGGGGCAGTTGTAACGTATACTTTTCGCGACTTGCCAACAGGATAGACGTTCGCCGGCTGCAGGAGTGGCTGCTGCGGTTCGGGTACGGCAGGAAGATTCTGCCGGGACCGGATTTCTCGGATATGCCCGATGCGGCGAACAGGGTCGACGCGGCGAACAGGAATCTCAGACAGTCCGCCGGTCAGATATCGGTCAGGGTGGTACCCAACGCCAGCAGCATCGAGGACATTCCGAATATGGGCACTTTTGAAAAGCGAATGTTCGGCATCGGCCAGGGCAATATCTGGGCGACGGTATTGCAGGTGACCAACGCGATGGCCGTGATCGCCCGCGGCGGCATGTACAAATCACCGCGTCTGTTTCCCGGCAAATCGGATGGATTCGATGACCGCCAGGAGTATATCGGCATATCGGCAACTTCATTGCGTACCGTGCGCGACGGTATGAGCGCCGTGGTTTACGAAGCCGGCGGGACGGCATACTCGACGTTTGAAAACAGCGACCTGGGCGAAAGAGATGTCAAGGTCTTCGGCAAGACCGGCTCGACCGAGAAACCCAACAACGCATGGTTCGCATGTTTCGCCGAGGACGGGTCCGGACGGTCCATTGCCATCGCCATTGTCGTCGAGGGCGGACAAAGCGGCAGCCGCGACGCAGCGCCCCTTGGCAGAGAGATCATACGGATGTGCAACGAGGCCGGCTATATCGGCAAACAGCCTCAACGGTTTAAGTAGAGTTCGGAGTCGCCAAAACACACCCCACCGTGTCATTTATTCTCGAGGCAGGCTAAGGTTTTTTCGAGTATCTCGCGAAATACCGGGGCTGCGACCCTTCCGCCGCTGTAGCCTTTGTCCAATGCCTTGTTGGGTTTGCGTATCGATACGAGGATGACGACGGTCGGGTTTTGGGCCGGTGCTCCCCCTACGAACGAGGCGGTGTAATTGGTTGTGTCGTATCCTTTGCCGCTGGCCAGTGCGATGTTGGCGGTTCCGGTTTTTCCGAATACATCACAGCCGTCGATAGCGGCGGCGGTCCCGGTTCCTTCATTAACGACGGAGGTGAGAGCCTCGCGGACTATCCAGTTGGCGACCTCGGTGCTGACTACGAATCCTGCGAGACCGGCGGGTTCGTAGAGTTCTTCTATTTCGCCGGATGGGGCCACAACGGCCCGCAGGATGTGGGGCTTGACCGGGCTTCCGCCGTTGGCAAGGATCGCAAATGCACGGACGACCTGCACGGCGGTGACGGTTATCTCGTGGCCGTAAGGTATCCTCGTTACGCTATAGGACGACCACTTATCCGGCGGGTGCAAGACGCCCCTTGTCTCGCCCGGCAGATCCACAGCGGTCTTTGCGCCGAAGCCGAAGAGCTTTACACCGTCGTGCAGCCTTTTGGGGCCCAGCTTCTGGCCGATCTTCGCCATTCCGATATTGCTCGATTCGGTAAGGATCTGGGCAACGGTCATATCGCCGTAGCGGTTGTTGGCCCATTCTCCGATGCGAAATTTTGCGTAATAGCCGTTTTCGCAGAATATCTTTTCGGTGCGTGTCAGGACCGCTTCGTCCAGGGCGATCGCGGCGACAATGGGTTTGAAAATGCTGCCCGGCTCGAACGTGTCGCTGACTGCCCGATTTCGCATGTTCTCAGGATCGGTCTTCGAGCAGTCGTCGGGGTCGTAATCCGGCAGCGAGACCATAGCTAATATCGCGCCCGTCCAGGGGTCCATCACGATCGCCGTAGCTGACTCGGCCTGGTAGGCCTTTAGTTGTTTGAGCAGCGCTTCACGGACAAACTGCTGGATCGTGCTGTCGATCGTCAGGACCAGGTTCGAGCCATCGGTGCCCGCTGAGTCGGAGTCTTTCATTCCAATTGGCCGGCGCAGGGCGTCGACGAAAAAGACATCCCGACCCTTGCCTGGCGTAAGTTTCGAGTCATATTTCAGCTCGACACCCTCAAGGCCGCTCTGGTCGACCCCTGCAAGGCCGACGAGATGCGACGTCAGCGGACCCATCGGATAATATCGCCGCCAGTTCGACTGGACGCCAACGCCGACAAAGCCTGCATCGGCAATGGTCTCCGATTGAGCGGGTGTAACGCCGGTCAATATCGGAGCGAAGCCCGGGTTCCTGCTGTCAAGGATCATCCCGCATATCTCGTTGCCGGGAATATCGACGATAAGCTGCAAGCCGGAGGCGATTTCCTTGACGTCGTCGATACTGGCGATCGCCCTTGGCTCGACAAAGACGGTTTTGACCCGGTTGCTTGCGGCAAGGACCCTGCCGTGGCGATCGAGTATCTGCCCTCGCCGCGGCGTTATGCTGACGACGGCGTGCTGCTGGCGTTTGCTGGTGTCGCGGTAATGCTCGATCCGGCTGTGCTGGAGATAAAACAGCCGCCACCCCAGCAGGCCGAAAACAACGACCAGACCGGCGAGCATGATCAGGATTATTACTCTGGTCTTCATCGCTTTGATCGCCACCTGAGAATTCTATTTTGCCCCGTCCTCATCGAGCCGCCGCCTCGGTATCGTGCCCGGATTCATCAACCGCTCCAATTGCAACTGGCGGCCAAACAACTGCTGCTTGAGGTCCGTCGCCGCCACGTGGGCCACGCGGTACCTGTTAAATGTCCTCGTCGCCGAACTCCGAAGCGATACCGTGGCTATCAGGATTACGGTGACATAAAAGACAATAAAAATCAGACGTGATCGCGATATCATACCCACCTGAGAATTCACGGACCCCTGCGCAAGATCAAGCAAGGGCCCTGCCACTATTATCGGCGCCTCTAACCTCTGATCGCAGGCCTTTTGCCGGGTCACGGACGCGGCAATTTCAGCTTCATCCCCACGAAAAGGTCGTCGGCGTCGGCGATTATATCCCTGTTAAGCTCATTAATTTCATGATAACGGTTTCCGTCACCGAGGATATCTTCGGCGATCTCCCAAAGCCGGTCGCCAGACTTGACTACATAATACGTCGGCGCGGGCTTTTTTACCGTACTCCTGATAGCATCTCTTATTTTGTTGAAAATGCCGGCGGCTGGGATGACTTTCATCTCGCTTTTGGCAACGCCGGCAACGGAAATATCGGGAATTATGAGTTTCTGGCCGACCACAAGCCTGTCAGGAGAACTGAGAGTGCTGCGGTTGGCCGCGAAAATACCGTCGACAGCCACCTTTTTGTTGCCCTTTTCCGCACCATAAACCTTTATCGCAATTACGCCGAGGTTATCGCCGGATCTGACGCTATAGCTGCGATGGGTCGTCCCAGCGGCACTGGCTCTGATACTGGTCCTTACGCCGGGCACCTGCCCTATCACCTTGGCGACATCGGCCTGCCGGAAACGGTCCTCCTTAGGCGGCTTGGCCAAACGCAGCGGGACGGATTCTTCTATCGTACGTATTGCCTCGCTCGTGCGTATCGCCTCGCTGTGGGCGGGCGCGATTATGACGGACTTGCCCATGAAATCATTTATGGCGGTTTGCGGACTCTCGGCAGAAACGTCGTTGAGAAAATTCGGCAGACCGTTAATGAGAAAAGCGATGATGACTATGAAAACCAGCCCCAATAGCAATCCCACCTTTGCGTCAGCAGTCATTTAGAAACTCCCTTTTCTCTTCTCAAACCCTTCTGGCAATCCTGAGTTT
>DAOVVQ010000061.1 GCA_030637065.1 Planctomycetota bacterium | reverse complement strand
CGGCGCCGGGGTCGTCATCCGGTATGTCAATTGTAATCGTCACGGTATCGATCAAAACGCCACGGTGGCTGTCCGTGGCCCTGCTCAACTCGAAGCTGACGGGCACGCCCATCGCCTGATACAGTTTGCCGGCGCTTTCTATGCCTACACTCATCATTTCCGCGTAGGCCTCCGGGTCGTTGACGGCGATAATTTCGGTCAGCCGCATCGGCGGCATTCCCTTGGCATAAGAAAATGAAACAGCCATTTCACCGCCCAGCGCATCGATCCAATCAGCGGTGAGTTTTCGCAACAGATCAAGGTCTTCCTCGCTGAACTCGTCGGCAAACGAATCGCCCATCATGTCGAACATGCCATCGTAGAAGGTAGCAAACAGCGGCTTATTAATTCTGGATATCTGCTGGATCGCGTCGGAGTTATCGAGGTAGCCGGCAAGCTTGAAGTCCGAATCAAAGGGCTTTTCGCGGGTGAGTAACCCGGCGAGCTCCGAGTCGGGCATTGCCGACAATGTGAAATCGAAGGAGATCACGTCGGGGCTAATGTTCGCGGCGATGCTCATAAACCGCGTCTGTTCGGCCAGTTCGTGCAACACACTCACATACATCTCCATCATCGTTTGCTGCATCTCCACCATATTGGATGACAGGCCGGCAATCTGGGGGCAATTCGGGTCGGTTTGGGCCCGCTGCTGCGCCTTCTCCATATGCTCCAGGGCATTATCCAGCTCTTCAAAGGCGACATCGCCAAACATTTCGACGGCCCGCTCAACATTACCATAGGTCCATATCCCGGCGGTTGCAGCCTTTCGTGCTTCCTCAACGTCAAGATTCGCGGCAAGGGCAGTACCGTTCATAGCGAACTTGATCGCCGCCAGATCGCTCTTATCGGTGGATTTGATAATCAGGACAAACTTATCGCCGCGTGTCGCCGTCGCCAGCAGGGCGCCGATCTTGGGATTTGGCGAGGTGATCGTCGATATCCCATCGAGACCCGGCTCGGCGCAGGTGGGGCACTTTTGGACAAAATCATCGAAACCGGCAACCGGCAGCAATATCGCCACCTGGATGCGAGGCTCTTGCGAATCGCCCAGATTCATTCCGAAGAGGCCGATGTTGCCCGGCATATCAAGACAGGCCAGTGCCGGATCGCCCAAAACGGCGCCAAGCTGCATCTTGGCCAGCATCGAAGGGCTCACCGGGATCGGCATAATGCCCACGAGGTAGGCGTCAAGTTTACTCAGGGTACCTTCCATGTTATTGATCCGCAGGGAAAAAAGGCTGTCAGCGGGGATGAGCTTGAGCATCGGATCGCCCCCCGCGGCCCATATCGGGCTGGTGGTGCATGTAGCGACTGCAATTAGTGTTAGCGTTAATGCAATTATTCTGAGATTTCGCGGCTTTGACATATCCTCTTTTCCTTAAATTGAGTTAAAAATCCACTTTTTAGCGTTTTGGGCAGAGCTTTGCCTACCTTATAGACTGCCTAAGCGGCAAAACGTTGCAAAAAAATGCAAAATTTAGTAACATTTTAGCCAAATGCATGGAGGCAGGACTCCGCCTCTGGCGGATGCTGTTTTATGCTGGATTCCCGCCTTCGCGGGAATGACAAAGCGCATCCAGCACTCGGCTAAAGTATTACAAAATTTACAAATAATTGGCAAAAGCGGGTACGGTACAAGCGGCTACGTACCCTCGGGGCGGGGATTAAAAAGCTCCAGCAATTGTGCGTGAGTTTTTTTGTTGCCCGCCAATAACGGATACTGCTGGCCGGTGTAATTGTCCAAATCCAGGGGAAATATGTCGCCTCCGTGAATGTCGGTAACGACGCCTCCGGCATTTTCGACGAGAATCGCCCCAGCGGCAAGATCCCAGAGTTTCGGGACCGTCAGCACCGAGCCGATAAGCGCTCCCCTGGCGACATAGGCCAACTCGAGAGCGGCGGCTCCTAAGTTCCTGAACCTTGTGCGGCCGATAATTTCGTTTATCGCACCTGCATGTTCGGGTGGAAAGTGGCTGTCGATGGAGACGCTGGTTAAATCGTTCATTCCGTCGTCGCTGACCTGTATTCGCGAGTTGTTCAGTTGTGCGTCGACGTCTCTGGCTGTGGCGAACATCGAATCGGTGGCAGGGTCGAAGATCACCCCGACAATGGGTTTGCCTTCGTATATCACGCCGATACTGACGACAAAACACAGGAGGCCGTGGGCATAGTTGTTGGTTCCGTCGATCGGGTCGATGACCCACCATATCCGCTCGCTGCCGCGTGGCGGCTGATAGAGCAGCTTTCCATCGGGGCCCTCTTCGGCGATGAAACCGTGATCGGGATAGGTCTCCTTGACGCGGTTAATGATGAGGGCCTGGCAGATCGGGTCGGCCTGTGTGACCATTTCGCTCTGATTCTTTACGGAGGTCTTGACGTATTTAATCTCCTCCATCGCCCTCTGGCCGGCGAGTCTTGCGGCGACCCTTGCGACCTCGAGCATCGGGCTGATATCACTGTGCTGGAGCTTCATTTTTGACCTTTCAGCTTGACAATCAATGAACGAATCCCTATTCTAACGTAATAATATCCCTGGGCCAACTGTCAAATTGCAATAAAATGAATAAACACCCTACAATTAGATATCGCATTGTTGCGGCGGTTGTTCTTATCGCCGTTATCGGGATTTTTGCGGTTCTGTGGGCAGGCGGTACGGGCCGGGTCGACATGTCGCGGTGGCTTGGTATTTGCGGATTTCGGCAGAGTTACGCCCTGCCGTGCCCGTTTTGCCATATTACTCATGCTGCGGAGGCGTTTGCGGGCGGGCGGGTGATCGAGGCCTTCTATGTTCAGCCGGCGGGTGGAGTTTTTTGCGTTGTGCTGGCTGGGGCGGGAGTTTTGGCTTTACTTATTGCTGTTTTTGGCGTAGACTCCGCGTTTCTGCATCAAGGGCTGAGTTGGCGAATGGTGAAATACCTTATTGTTTCGCTGATTATCGTAGTTGGAGCAGGCTGGGCGGTGACCCTGTCGCGGGCGATGGCTCAGGGGCGGTAATGATTATTTAGCTAATTAAGGACATACAAGAACCGAATGGACAGGCTGTTTATAACAATTGCAATGGCAGGTTTGGCCCTTGGCAGCGGATGCAAAGCGATCGGTTTTTTCGCGAGCCCATCCTACCACGAGATGAAGATCCCAGCCGAGTTCGACCTGAAGGAACACCAGGCCGGCGGGGTCATGGTGCTGGTCGAGCCGAGCAGGGGCAGTTACACCGGCTCTGCCTTGCGGACGGATTTGAAGACAAAGATCGAGCATTTTCTTATCAAGAAGGCTCGCATTAAGAGCAAATATATCATCGCTGAAACTACTGACCCGGCAGCGTTAACTCAGGAAGCCGGCAGCATCCCGCTGGGGCCGCGTGAGATCGCCGGTCGCGAGGGTGCGGCGCTGGTATTATATGTCAGGGTCGAAGATTACAGCCTTTACGGGCTTGAGAAACAAGGGTATTATAGTGGGTCTTTGGCGGCCCGCAGCTTATTGATCGATGTTGATTCGGGCGATATTATCTGGCCGAAACAGCCGGAGGGCCGGATTACGAGGGCAAAGGTGCAGGTCGAGACGAAGGGCCGGGATGCTGTCCACAGCCGTCTTACTACCGCTATCGCCCATGGCCTGAGCAGGTATCTGTACGATTGCCCGAAGCCGAATTATAAAATGAATGACATTGAAGTTGACTATTATATTGAAAGCCTTATGTGAGGGTCTCAGATCCGCGGAGAGTTACGATGATTAAAGTACTTATTACGGACAAGCTGGCAGAGGAAGGTATTGAACTTCTTAAGAGCATCGACGGCGTTGAGCCTGTGGTTAAGACGGGCATAAGCAACGAGGAGTTGCAGAAGATTATCGGCGATTATGACGGCCTGATAATTCGTAGCGGCACGCAAGTCAACGCCGATGTTCTGGCCAATCACGGCAAGCTCAGGGCGGTTGCCCGGGCCGGTGTTGGTGTGGATAATATCGATATCGCCGAGGCGACGAAAAAGGGCGTACTGGTTATGAACACGCCCGGCGGCAATACGCTTAGTGCGGCTGAGCATACGATGGCGCTTATGCTCGCGCTGAGCCGGAACGTGGTGCCAGCGTGCAACAGCCTTAAGACCGGCGCGTGGGATCGCAAGAAATATACCGGTAACCAGCTCAACAACAAGGTGTTAGGTGTTATCGGTTTGGGACGGATCGGGATAGCGGTTGCGACGATGGCTAAAGGATTCAACATGCAGCTATTGGGTTACGACGCCTTTTCCGTTCCGAAGGAAGCCGAGGCGCTGGATATTGAAATTACCGACGACCTTGAGAATATCTACAGGGAGGCGGATTATATCAGCCTTCATATTCCGCGTAACGAACAGACCGTCGATATGATCGGGGCCGAAGAGCTGAAGATGATGAAGCCCACCGCCCGTATAGTCAACTGTGCCCGCGGCGGTATCATCAACGAAGACGATCTCTACGATGCCCTCGCCGCTGGAGTTATTGACGGCGCAGCGCTGGACGTTTTTCCAACGGAGCCGCCGGAAAACACGCGTTTTACGGATATACCGAACTGCCTGGTCACGCCGCATCTTGGTGCCAGTACCGAAGAGGCCCAGATCGGTGTTGCTGTCGAGGCTGCACAGATCATCGCCGACGCCCTCAAGGGCGGCCCCGTCAGGAATGCGATTAACGCCCCTTCGATGTCCGGCAGTGTTCCGCCGCTGGTATCGCGTTATGCGGACCTGGCCCGTCGGATCGGTACGGTGATGAGTACGATCGCCAAGGGCAGGGTCAAGAGCGTCGATGTTACATATCGCGGAGCGATCGCCGAGTTGCCTGTGGAGGCTGTGACGACGGGCTTTTCCATCGGCCTGTTGCAGTCCCACTTCGACACGCTTGTCAATATGGTCAACGTAGGCCTCCTGGCGAAAGAGCGGGGTGTCAGCATCGACGAGACGAAAAACGCCGAGATAAAGGACGTGGCGTCGAGCTTTACAGCCACGGTCGTTACCGATAAGGTTACCAGAACGATACGCGGGACGATCTTCGGCGGCAATCTACTTCGTATCATCAGTATTGACGGATTCGATGTCGAGGTCACTCCGGAAGGCGCGTTCGTGATAATCTTCAATGACGACAAGCCCGGCGTTATAGGCGACGTCGGCACCGCGTGCGGCAAACACGGGATCAACATCAATACGATGGGTGTCGGACACAAAGCCGAAGAGGGCAAAGCCGTTCTTGCGGTCAGTCTTGACAAGCTTCCCGACGAGGCCGCTATCGGCGAACTTGGCTCGCTGCATTTCGTCAATGAGATCTATGCCTGTAACCTTGAAGCATAAAAGCAGTACCGTCCGCTCGGCTGCCGGCGGTGTGCCGGGCCGATTTGAAAAAAGGAGTTGATAATATGGCGGCGAAAAAAAAAGGGAAGGCAAGACAGTTAAGTTTCGATTTCGACGAACCGGGCAAGAAGAAATCCGCCGCTTCCGGTAAGAAGTCGGCAGCTAAAAAGGCCGCTGGCAAAGTCAAGGCTGGAAAGGCCATAAAACCGGCTGGGAAGAAAAAAGTTGCTGTCGTCAAGCCAAAACGGTCTGCTGCGAAGGCGTCGCCGGTCAAATCCACCAGTCGCCCGGCACGTAAAAAAGCTGTCGCTGCGGCGCCGGGTGCAACGCGGCGGCGATCGTCCCGGACGAAAGCGGCGACCGCCGAATCGATGGCCGCCAAACAGCGGGATATCAGCATCAGCGAATTTTTCGCTAAGAACCGCCATCTCCTGGGTTTTGACAATCCGCGAAAGGCACTTCTTACGGCGGTAAAGGAGGCGGTCGACAATTCGCTTGACGCCTGCGATGAGGCCCATATCCTGCCGGACATTACCATTACCATCCAGCCGATGCCCAAAAGCGACAACAAGTTCATGCTGCAGATTACCGACAACGGGCCGGGGATAATGAGAGCACAGGTGCCCAATATTTTCGCCCGCCTGCTCTACGGCAGTAAGTTCCACACACTGAAGATGAGTCGCGGCCAGCAGGGTATCGGCATCAGCGCCGCCGGGATGTACGGACTGCTCACTACGGGTAAGCCGGTGCAGATCATCACCAGGACAAGCAAAAACAAGCCCGCTCAGCATTACCATGTTCAGATCGACACGGCGAGGAACCGCCCGGAGGTGATTCTCGACGAAGAATGCGAGTTCGAGCTGCCGACGGGGACGAGCGTTACGATCTTCCTCGAGGGCAAATATCAGAAGGGCCGCCAGTCCGTGGACGAATATATCGCCCAGACGGCCATGGCCAATCCACATGCGACGATCATTTACAATGCCGCCGACGGCAAAGTCTACGAGTATCCGCGGCAGAGCAAGGAGCGTCCGTTTTCCCCGCTGGAGATCAAGCCACATCCTTACGGTGTCGAGCTTGGTCTGCTGTTTAAGATGGCTCGTGAAAGTTCATCCCGGACGATATCGGCATTTTTGAAGGACGAGTTCTCGCGTGTAAGCCAGCGATTGGCTGGGGAGATATGCAAAAAGGCGAAACTCAGTTCGCGACTGAGGTGCTCGCGTATCACGCTTGAAGAGGTCGAGCAACTCCATCTGGCGGTCAACTCGACAAAGATCATGTCTCCGTCGAGCAACTGCATCGGGCCTATCGGCCAGGATAAGCTCGAAGCGGGGCTAAAGCGTGTTGTCGAGGCGGAGTTTTATTGCAGCTGCACGAGGAGGCCTTCGGTCTATCGCGGCAACCCGTTCCTGATTGAGGCGGCTTTGGCTTACGGTTTTAAGGGCGGCAAGACCAACGGTGACGCGGACAGGGAGCCGCTGGTGCGCCTTACGCGGATCGCCAACCGTGTTCCGCTTCTGTATCAGCAGTCCGCCGGTGCGATCTATAAGGCGGTTCTCGATACCAACTGGCGAAACTACGGGCTAAGTCAGGCAAGGGGCGCCCTCCCAGCCGGTCAATTGATGCTGATGGTGCATATCGCTTCGGTGTGGGTGCCGTTTACCTCGGAGAGCAAGGAGGCGATCGCTCATTATCCCGAGATCATCAAGGAGATCAAGCTCGCCGTCCAGGAATGCGGCAGAAAGCTGGGCGTCTATGTCAGGCGACAGCGCCGGATCAAGCAGGAGCTGATCAAACGCAGCTATATCGAGACCTATCTGCCGCATATCGGCGAGGCCCTGCGCGACATACTTGCACTGAAGGAAAAGCAGGTGACAACCGTGGTCGCCCGGCTAAAGGATACTCTTGAACGCTCCCGCAAAATGTGAGGACGATGTGGCCCCAGAATTGATCATCACTATAAGCGGCCTTCGAGGGCTGGTCGGGGTGAACCTGACAGCCTCTGTCGCTACCGAATACGGCTGTGCGTTCGGGACATATCTCAAGAGAAATTGCCCGAATGACGCCAGCCGGAGGCCTGCGGTCTGTATCGGCACCGACTCGCGACCATCGGGGGTGATGCTAAAGGCCGCCATCGCCCAGGGGCTCAATTCCGTCGGCATTGACGTTGTCGACCTGGGGATAGTTACGACGCCGAGCGTAGGCATCATGCTGCGGCACCTCGGTTGCGCTGGCGGGATAGTCGTCACCGCGTCGCACAACCCGATCGAATATAACGGCATAAAGCTGCTCCTGGCAAACGGGATTGCCCCCCCTGCCGCTACTGCGGGTCAGATAAAGGCTTTATTTCTGGATAAACAGTTTGACCTCGTTGGCCTCGCCGATCGCGGACAGGCCGCCTGCAATGACTTAACCGACGATATCCATCTTGACAGGGTTCTTTCGATAATCGAGCCGGAGGTGATCGCCCGCCGAAAATTTAAGGTGGTCCTCGATAGTGTTAACGGAGCGGGCGGGCCGATCGGCGCTAAGCTGCTGAAAAAGCTCGGCTGTGAGCTGACGGCGATCAATAGCGAGCCGACGGGCGATTTTGCCCATACACCGGAGCCGATCAAGGAGAATCTGGGCGGTCTTTGCAGCGAGGTTCGGCAATCAAAGGCTGACGTTGGTTTTGCGCAGGACCCCGATGCCGACAGGATCGCGATAGTCGACGAAAACGGCGAGTTCATCGGCGAGGAATTCACGTTAGCCCTTGCGGCAAAGCACATCTTCGCCAGCCAAAGCGGGATGGCGGCGGCGAATCTTTCCACCTCCAGAATGATCGACGATATTGCCGAAAACGGCGGCGGACGCGTTATTCGCACCGCGGTCGGCGAGGCGAATGTGGCCAATGCGATGGTTCAAAACAACTGCATCATCGGCGGTGAGGGCAACGGCGGCGTTATCGACCTTCGCGTCGGGCCTATACGCGACAGCCTGGTCGCTATGGGTCTTGTGCTTGAACTCATGGCTGATACGGGCAAAACCGTCAGCGAACTGGTCGCCGAAACCGGCGGCTACGATATGCAAAAGACAAAATTCGCCGCCACGAAGGACCAGTCGCAGCAGATCATCGACAGGGCCGCAAAACTGTTTAAGGATGCGAAGGTTGACACCACGGACGGCTGCCGGTTCGATTTTGACGATGGCTGGCTCCATATCCGTTCCAGCAACACCGAGCCGATCATGAGAATAATCGTCGAGACAAGAGATGTCCGGATCTCGCAGGGCTATATCGATAAGGTTGCGGAAATCCGCAAAGAAATACTTGCTTAACGTTGCGTGGGAAAGCCTGTCGCTATGGGCAATCAAAAGATCGAATCCGCCAACAAACCGATTCGCCGGGTCACGTATGCCAGCGTGGCGGTGAACGTCGCCCTTTCCGCGGTCAAGATAGCGGCGGGAATGGCCACCGGCTCCATGGCCCTGATTGCCGACGGGGTCCACTCGGTTTCGGATATGGCCACTGACGCGGCGGTTTTGTTGGGCGTTTACTTCGGCTCGAAGGAGCCCGATCCGGAGCACCCTTACGGTCACGGACGAATCGAGACCTTTGCCGCTGTGTTCGTGGCGGTTGTGCTGGTGCTGGTTGGGGGATTTTTAGTCCAGCGGGCAAGTCTGGCAATCGTCGTCGCCCGGGCGGGTGGAAATGAAACCGCTAACATGAGCATGGGTGTTTTCTGGGTTGCGATGCTGTCGATCTTTGCCAAGGAGAGCCTCTACCGCGTCACCAGGCTGGTCGCCGTCAGGACGCACAGCACCGCACTTTATGCCAACGCATGGCACCATCGCAGCGACGCCTTAAGTTCCGTCGCGGTCGTTATCGGGTTTGCCTCGGCAAGATTCGGCTACGCATACGCCGACCAGATCGCGACTATCGCGGTGGGACTGATGATCATCCTGGTGGCGGTCAAGATCATGGGCGGCTGTCTGGAGGAGTTGGCCGAACGCTCCGTCGACGCGGGCACCATCGAACAGATAAGAAAGATCATCGCTTCCCAGCAGCGAATCCGCCAATATCACAAGCTCCGCACCCGCAGTGTAGGCAGAGAGGTCTTTCTCGATCTGCATATCCTGGTCGATCCGCAGCTTTCCATCACCGATGCGCACGAGATATCAGAGTCGCTCGAAGAGGCGATGCACACGCAGATCGTTCGGCCCGTCAACGTCACGGTACACATCGAGCCGGACAGGCCGGAGTTGCGGAAGTAAGACATAATGCCAGCGTTTTGTTTTTCGTCCTGTCAATCTTGTAGGATGGGTAACTTTGTTACCCATCCTGACGGAGGAGTTTACAGAACCGCATGGGTAACAAGTTACCCATCCTACGGACTGGCACGCATTTTTTTAGTGGAATTGGTATTAGTGGGTGGCAGCGTGTTTGCGAGAATTGACAAGCAGCGTTTTGTGTTTCGTTCTGTCAGGCGCCGCCTAAGCGCCATTGGTTGTCGGCGGTGTGTTCCAGCAGGAACCTGCCCTTCAGGACCCGCCCTGCCAGGCTTAGTTCGATTCGCCGGGGGTCCTGCCGAACTATGGTGAACGTGCCTCGGTCGCTTATCCGGACTGTTCCACGCCCGCCGCTTATGGGCCCTTCGTAGGTCAGGTATTCCAGCCGGTGGTCGAATATTTTTTCCGCCTTTACCGGTTCAGCGGCGATGAGCGACGGGTCGATATCGAGGCGATACGTCTGGAGATTGTTGCCGTATTCGAGCATGAAATCCCAATGCACATTGCCGCTGGACGAGTGCTTTTGCACTACAAATCGCAAACTTTTATCGCTCATCTCGCTCATTTTCGGCTTTCCCGGATATCTGGACGGATTCACGCATCAGGGCCATCGATCTCGCAGGCAATGCCGATCGCCGTCCGATGGCGCCGCAGCGGGCAAAAACCCTTGGCACAGCGGGCATTATATGTTATCATATTTTCATGATTGAGGGAATGGGCCAACAAATCCGGCGTTTTCGAATCGGGCCAAAGGCGATGTTTGTGCTGTGGCTGGCGGTGATCTTTGCGGCTGGGGCTTCGGGCAAGCCGCCGGAGATCGACGTCGAGGAGATCATTTTCGCCTGTCGTCAGCCCAGCGAAGGCAATCACTGGTATGATAACTTCGGCTATCGGGCCCAGGATGTCGATGATAAGGCTTATCAGGCGATGGGGCGGCTGTGCCGGCTGAACGTTGTCAGTGGGGAGATAACGGTGCTGGTCGACGACCCAGCCGGTTCGATCCGCGACCCGCAGGTGCATTATAACGCGGGCAGGATCCTGTTTTCGTATCGTCCGGGCGGCAGCGAACATTTCAATCTGTTTGAGATAAACGTCGACGGCACCGGGCTTAGGCGGCTGACCTCGGGGCCTTATGACGATTTCGAGCCGACTTACCTTTCCAATGGGCAGATCATGTTCTGTTCGAGCCGGTGCAAGCGGTGGGTGAACTGCTGGTATAGCCAGGTTGCGATTTTGCACGTCTGCGATGGGGATGGGACGAATATCCAGCCGATCTCGGCGAACATCGAGCATGATAATACACCGTGGCCGCTGCCGGACGGGCGGTTTATTTACACGCGGTGGGAGTATGTCGACCGCAGCCGCGTGGCGTTTCATCATTTGTGGACGGCGAACCCCGACGGGACCGGCCAGATGGTTTACTACGGCAACCAGCATCCGCAAACGCTGATGATCGATGCCAAGCCGATACCGGGCGGCGATAACGAAGTGGTTGCGGTGTTCTCTCCGAAGCATGGCCGCAAGGAGCATGCCGGTGATATTGCGATCATAACCGCCAAGTCCGGGCCTGATGACACCGGCTCAGCGCAGATCATCAGCGAGGGTGAGAATTTTCGCGATCCTTATCCGTTGTCGACGGATACTTTTTTGGCGGCGCAGGGGTCGCAGCTTGTTCTGATCGGCAGAGACGGCGAGAGTCGTCAGTTGTACCAATTGGAACCTGAACTGGCCAAGGCTGGGGTGGAATGTCATGAGCCGCGTCCACTGCGGGCCCGTCCGCTGGAGCCGCTGATCCCGCCTCGCAGCGATTGGCGTCAGGATAGTGGTCGGCTGGTCCTGCAGGACGTATATGCCGGGCGGAAGATGGACGGTGTTAAACGCGGCGAGATCAAGAAGCTGCTGGTGCTGGAGACGCTGCCTAAGCCGATTAATTACAGCGGCAAGATGCCTCCGATGAGCTATGGCGGGACTTATACGTTGGAGCGGGTATTGGGTACGGTCGACGTCGAGCCGGACGGTTCGGCGTATATGGAGGTGCCCGCCCTGCGGAGCCTGTTCTTTGTCGCGCTGGATGAGGATAATAATTCCGTTAAGCGGATGCACAGTTTTCTGACGGTAATGCCGGGCGAGACGACGAGTTGCGTCGGCTGTCATGAGCAGCGAGAGCGGACGCCGGTTCCTTCAAATACCGGGATGCTGGCCGCTCTTAAACGCGGCCCCAGCCGGATATCGCCGCTGGAAGGCATTCCCGAGGTGTTTGATTATCCACGCGATATTCAGCCGATCTTCGATAAGCACTGCATTTCGTGCCACGACTACGACCGGCGCAGCGGCGGCGTTATTCTTACGGGCGACCGCGGGCCGATTTTTTCGCACAGCTATGTTACGCTTACGGTTCGCAAGCTGATCAGCGACGGACGCGACCGGATGGAGACGAATCTGCCGCCTCGTTCGGTGGGGACGTCGGCCAGCCCGCTGATGAAGAAGCTCGACGGCAGCCACCATAACGCGAAACTTACGCAACACGAGCAGGATATGATCCGTTACTGGATCGAGTCGGCGGCGGTGTATCCGGGTACATATGCAGCGCTGGGGACCGGGATGATCGGCGGGCTTCCCATGAACAAGCCCAATACGGGCGATCGGCAGTGGCCCGAGTCGGTTGCTGCGTCCGAGGCGATTCGCCGCAGGTGCATCGGCTGTCATAATGAGTCGCTTCCTATGCCGCAATATCTGTCGGACGATCTTGGCGTGAAGTTGTCTCAGCCGAACTGGGACGATATTCGTATAAAATATTCGCAGCATTTGATGTTCAATCTGTCTCGTCCGGACAGATCGCTGGTCCTGCTCGGCCCGTTGGCTATCGAGGCCGGCGGCTACGGCCTTTGCACACAGCGAGACGGACGCCCGAGTGCGGGCAAGCCCGTAACCGTCTTCGCCGATACGGACGATCCGGACTACCAAAAGATCCTGGCCATGTGCCGTAAGGGCAAGCGGCATCTGGAGGAGATCAAACGGTTTGACATGCCGGGCTTTCAGCCGACGGCAGGCTATGTCCGCGAGATGGTCCGCTTCGGGATACTGCCGGAGGACCTGGCCGAAGACGCCCCGATCGACGTATACGCCACAGACCGGGCATACTGGCGATCGCTCTGGTTTGAGCCGGAAAAAGTAGCGACAGCAGGAACCAATCACCCGATTCCGTAAAGGGGCGGTAATTCATAACGGCAGAATGTGGGCTAACGGCAATCGGCTCCCGGATAAATCGAGGATATCGGCAGTGAAGAAAACAAACCTGTTCATTATTGTGGTGTGCTGCATTCTTGTCGGTATTGGATTGTTCGCGATAAAACATCAGCCCGCAACCCCGGACACTCCCGACAAGACAAGTGGCGACGAGTCCGCTGCCGGCGCAAAGTCGGTGAGCTTTTGGGTAGCTCGTGTGTCGGATGATCTAAGCGGGGAGGATTTGGAGGCGACGGTCGAGGCGCTGACCCTGGCCCTTGAGGACGAGGACGGTTCGGTCCGTGTCGCTGCCGCTGATGCTATAGCTGTTTTGGGGCCGCGGGCCAAAGATGCTGTTTCGGCGTTGATCGGCCAGCTTGATCACGAACAGGGCTGGGTTCGCGTGTCGGCGTCGGGTGCGCTGGCGGCGATCGGCAAAGATGCCGTCGGCGAGTTGATCGAAACATTTACGAATAAGACCGGTGCGGTTCGTATCCGTGCGGCGTTTGCATTAGGCGGGATCGGCCCGGCGGCGAAGGATGCCGTACCGTTCCTGGCTGAGGCGATGGAGCATGAAGATGAACTGACTCGCATTCGGTTTTTGGGGATATTGGGGCAGATCGACCCGGAGAGATACGCACCTTCCGCGGAGATTTCCGCAGCCAAATTCGATTTGATCGGTATGATCCCGTCGCCTACTCCGGCATTTGACGCGGCAACAAGCGGCGACTGGCCCGGATTTCACGGTCCCAGCCGAGATTCGATCTGTCGCGACATAGGTCTGCTTGAAACATGGCCTGAGGATGGCTTAAAGCTGCTTTGGAAGGTTGAGGGGTTGGGCAGCGGATTTTCCTCGGTTTCGATCGCCGGCGGCAGGCTTTTTACGATGGGCGATCTTGACTTAGACGATGAGACGCAATCGCAGTTCGTCATTGCCCTTGACGTTAAGACCGGCAGGCGGCTCTGGGCTGCCGAGATAGGGCCCGGCCATGACGATGGTCCGCGGTGTACGCCGACAGTTGACAGCGGGCTTGTTTATGCCCTGGGGACGGGAGGCGATCTGGTGTGTCTTGACGTAGCGACGGGGGCGATCAGGTGGCGAAAGAACCTGCCCGATGATTTTGGCGGGGTGATGATGTCCGGCTGGAAGTACAGCGAATCGCCGCTGGTCGACGGCAACAAGGTTATCTGCACGCCGGGCGGCAATGATGCAGCCATGATCGCACTGGATAAGGTTACAGGCGCGACGATCTGGACATGCAAACTGCCTCAGATCGGTGATGAGGGTGTCGATGGCGGAGGTTATTCGTCGGCTGTGGCGGCGGATATACACGGCGTTCGGCAATATGTTCAGGTGCTTGGTCGCGGAGTAATAGGCGTTGACGCCGAAACGGGCCGGTTTCTGTGGGGCTATAACCGCATCGCCAACACGATAGCCAACATCACCTCGCCGGTCGTTTACGGCAATTATGTCTTTGTAACGACCGCCTACAATACCGGGGCCGCACTCGTCAAGGTGGTCCGCGAAGATGGCGACTTTGGGGCCCGGGAGGTCTATTTCATCGGATCGAGGGATTTTCAGAACCAGCACGGCGGCGTCGTCCTCGTCGATGGCTACATCTACGGTGGCCACGGAGCCAACCGCGGCCACCCGACATGCATCGAGTTTGCTACGGGCAAGGTCGCATGGCAAGAGCGAAGCAAAGTTCGCGGCTCGGCGAGCGTATTGTACGCCGACGGCAATGTCCTGTTTCGCTACGACCGAGGCGACCTGATCCTCGCCAAGGCCACACCGCAGGCGTTTGTCGTAAAGGGCCGCTTCAAGCCAACCTGCGACGAAGGCCCAGCCTGGGCACACCCGGTAATCCACAACGGAAGACTATACCTGCGACACCGAAACATACTATCAACCTACGACCTCCGAGCATTCAAGTAGCCAAAAACGCCCCAGCCGAATCACAACAGGCCATAGCCACAACGGCCAGGCAGCCACCCGCAGCACAAAGCATTATTTCAGAACAGCGCGTTACCCAAACCCACAGCCTATGGCACCTTTCATCACGGGCAGGTCCCCCAGATGGGCCGCCGCGTATCTTCTGGCTCTGGCGGCTCTATCCAACTGGTGGCCCCGGTATCGAAGTCGGTCGGTTCAGAAGAAATCTTTGTGACGCACCATCCGGACAGGTCCTGGTTAAACAACGACGCATTCCAGAACATATATCTCATATCGGTGACGCTGGAGGTATTCCAGCCATCGATGTTCCCGTTGAACGACGATGCATCTCGGAACATAGCGCCCATGAGGATGACGCTTGAGGTATCCCAGCCGCTGATGTCCTGATTGAACGTCAACGTAGAGCGGAACATCGAGGCCATTACGGTAACGTTCGAGGTGTCCCAGCCGCCGATGTCCTGATTGAACGTCGACGCAATGTAGAACATTGAGCTCATGTTGATGACGCTGGAGGTATCCCAGTCGCCGATGTCCTGGTTGAACGACGACGCAATGGAGAACATCGAACTCATCTCGGTGACGCTGGAGGTATTCCCCCCGCCGATGTCCTGGTTGAACGACGACGCAGCGGAGAACATCACCCGCATGTTGGTAACGCTGGAGGTATCCCAGCCGCCGATGTCCTGATTGAACGCCGACGCATCGAAGAACATATAGCTCATGTCGGTGACGCTGGAGGTATCCCAGCCACCGATGTTCCCGTTGAACGCCGACGCATAGCCGAACATCCAGTTCATGCTGGCGACACTGGAGGTATTCCAGCCGCCTATGTTCCCGTTG
>DAOVVQ010000055.1 GCA_030637065.1 Planctomycetota bacterium | reverse complement strand
GCGGCAACCATCGAATACGGCACAGCACGCTCGCCGACGCGAAGCTCATTTACAAAGTAAGTCAAAAGCCCCGACGCAGCACCGGCGCCCGCTAAAGTATCAGCCATGCCGTCATCGATGAAAATGCCCCGGCTGCGAACCTCTATCACGTCAAGACCGGGCAATGACCGTATCTCCAGACCCATATCCTCAAGCCGCTGACATTTCTTAACCGCCCCTCTCGCATCTTCGATCGCTAAACCCCCACCTCCATCCGTACCCGAGGCAAGCAGCAGCATATTAGCCCTGCCCCCCTGATCGATCTTTTCCTGCAGCCATTTAAGCGGAACAAAAGCATTCATCGGCCAGACCTGGTTGGCCTGGAGACTGAAACGCCCGAACTGCCCAGCCCCGGCTATCGCGCTCACCGTCAAACGCTGCCCGATAGACAACTCGTCAACCGGCACCAGCGGAACATCCTTCGGCATATCGCCGGGCATGGTACTCCGAAGCAGAACCTCATCGCCGACACTTACACCAAGCCGGTCGGCAAGCGGCTGATTCAAAACGATCTCAGCATCATCGGCCCGCGTAAACGGAGCGTCTGAGCCGCCTAACGAAAAAAACCGCCGATCCACACCAAGAACGCTGATGGTATTAACCCGCCTCGTCCCGTCGCTGTTAGCGACAATACCGCGAAGCTGCAAGACCGGCCCAGACTCTGTATTTAGCATATTACCGACGTCATCGGCAAGCTCATCGCGAAAAAACGTATTCTGCCCCGCAATAGCAAACTCGGTCTTTCCAAGGCGAAGACCAACCAGACCGCCCAGACTCTCCCGAACGGAATCGCCCACCAGCAGCGCACCGGTAAGTATCGCACTACCGACGGCAACAGCTAAGAAAACGCCAAAATTCGTCCGCCAGTAGAAAAGGACACTGTCTCTAACCAGTTTGACCAGGGTCATCTCAGCTTCGCCCTTCTCTCAAAAAACCGTCGCTTAACTCCAATACCTTCCCCATATAACCGGCCAGCCGCATCGAATGGGTAACAACGATCAGCGCCACGCCCTCACTACGATTAAGCTCGACGAGCAGTTCCGCGATATTCTCCGCAGCCTGGCGGTCCAGCGAACCGGTCGGCTCATCAGCCAGCAGCAGCTTCGGCTCGTTTATCAAAGCCCTAACCACCGCAACCCTTTGCATCTGCCCACCGGAAAGCTCCCCCGGCCTGTGGTCTCTGTGGTCAATAAGCCCGACACGCTCAAGCAATCCTATCGCCCGCTGCTCGGCAGCCTCATCGAGACCACCCTTCCGGGCAAGGGTAGGTATCAGCACATTTTCAAGCACCGTACACTGGCTGAGCAGATGATGAAGCTGAAAAATAAACCCGATCTGCCCGTTTCGCAACTCCGCAAGCCGGGCATCCGTCAATTCGGCAAGATCCGTTCCGTCCAGTAACACCTTCCCGCCGCTCGGGCGATCAAGCGCACCGATGATATTCAGCAGCGTACTCTTACCGCTCCCGGAAGGCCCAACAATAGCGACCGACTCGCCCTTCTCGACACCAAGGTCGATATCCGACAATACGCACTCCGTTTGCCCCGACGGCAAAGCATAACTCTTCGAGATATGTTCCAGCTTCAACATGGCTATTTCCGCCCAAAATGACTGTATATAGGACTGTATATAAGGACTACCCGATCTCCCGATCGCCGCATCCCGCCTCTACTTCAGACGACCCACAGGAGCGAATTATTGGATAACATAATCACAAAAAGATTGCAACCCTGCTCTGGCCCACACCCAATGCAGCAGAAATGCCCAAAAGCCCAAAACACCCCCCCCCCTTCACGCCATTAGGGCCACTTGTTAAGATTTCTTATTTCTCCTTAACATTCTCTTGACAAATCGGCATACCTTTGCTATAATTTAGCGTGTAATTGGGGCAGATGGCGGAATGAGCACACGCATTTTCGATAGCGGTGCCGCATTTGTAATGGGGGCGCAAAATGTCTACTATCAACAATACAAGCGGGATAAACAGGGCTTCGATAATCAAGGATGCAACCGATATCCAAAAAACGCTGACCACTCGGATCGCAGCCGGCGAACTGGAAAAGACCATCAAAGGTTTTGTACTGGCTTCGAGCACCAAGTCGTTTTTCCGCGGTGAGGATCTCCTCGTTATACAAGAGAGCAGAAACATCACTGACGGCATCTCGCTTGTTCAGACAGCTGGCATATATGAAGCAGTGGCCAGCAAGAGCCTGACCAGAATGAAAGAACTGGCAAGCCAGGCCGCCAACGGCACTTACTCGGGCCAGCAGGAGAGGATTATGCAGCAGGAGTTCGATCAGCTTGCCGCTGAGAACGCTCGCGCAGCAGCCTCCGCCGAGTTTAACGGGGTCAAGCTTCATCAGGGCGACGTCGTCAAGATCCACTCCGGAGATACGCAGGTAATCGAGATCCATACCGAGGCCGTCGAGACCGTCAAAGGCGACCTGGTCAATGACGCCGAGGGTGCCATGGCAGCCGTTGACACCGCCATAAAACAGACCAGCGCCTACAGGGGCAGGCTGGGTGCAACCGCAAAAAGACTCGGATTAGCAGCTGATGTTCTCAGCGCCAAAGCGGAAAACCTCATGGCAGCCAAATCACGCATCTCAGACGCAGATATAGCTAAGTCAACCGCTGCATTAGCGGCAACCAACGTCCGGGCTAAGGCGGCGATCGCAATACACGCCCAGGCCAATTCCGAGGCCTCCGGCGTTCTGGCACTACTAAGGGGATAATATAGCGAGACTTACGCAATCGTCCAATTTCGCATACCTCGTTCCGCCAGGCCCATGCCAGTGACCGCCCATTACTGGCATGGGCCACTTTTTTTGAGCAATTTGCGTGATAATCAGGCAAAAACACGGCGACTCGTGTGGCAGTTAGGCAATACACACCGTTTTACTGTTGTTTTTTTGAAACATCCCCCGAATCTCATACGATTCAAGGCTTTACGGCCGATAATAATGCCCGTCTCTCCGCAATAAGGCCATTTATTGTTGCTTTAACGCAACATGGCGATACAGTTCGACATCCCGCTCTCAGGGCCAATAACATATACAACTAATATAAACGGCTACTGTATAAGAACTTATAGTAAGCCATGAATCAATCAGTACAATCCTTGATTCTTGTGGCACGGGCATTGCACAAATTTAGCAACTAAATACCAAGGGGCGGTACACTGCTGTACCAGGAGGGTATTTTTGCTTTCGGGTTTATCAAAGTCGGTTCGCCGATTTTGTAGACTATAAGGGGCCGGATCGGAGGAGCTGGCTCCTCTTTTTTTGCGCCCACAGCACAGATACGCCGCCGGAGACACCGCCGGAAATTTCCTGTCGAATCCTGCGGGCGCCCTCTATAATGCACACATGCAGCAGGCGGTTTACAGAATTATAGACGCTAATTTCAACAGGGCACGTGAGGCGGCGCGCGTTGTCGAGGAGTTTTGCAGATTCGCGCTCAACTCGACCGACCTCAGCGCCCGAGCCAAACAGCTTCGCCACGACATCTCCGCCGCTATCCAAACACTCGACAGCGATCTTCTCGTCGCCAGCCGCAACGCCCAAAGCGATGTCGGACGCGAAATGGTAATTGGCCGCCAAATGACCAGAACAACCCTTGACGACTGCCTTCACGCCGCCACCAAACGCCTGACAGAGGCCCTGAGGGCGCTTTGCGAGATGACCCAGACCATCGACCCGCAACTGGCGCAAACCCTCGAAAAACTGCGATTTCAGGCCTATACGCTCGAAAAAGACATCGTAACCGCTGCAAGCTCCGCTGCGAAGTTCAGCGGCGTCCAGCTTTATGTCATCATTACCGTCAGCCCCGGTTACGACCGCCCGAAGATCCTCGAACTGGCCCGGGCATGTGTAGTTGGCGGCGCCGATTGCCTCCAGCTTCGCCCAAAGGACATACCCGACAACGAATCCTTTCGACTTGCCTGCGATCTCGTCGGAGTTTGTAAGGATGCCGGGGCTCTTAGCATCATAAACGACCGCGCTGACATCGCCATTGCCGCTGGGGCCGACGGCGTCCACCTCGGCCATAACGACCTTCCAGCCCGCCAGGTACAAAACCTCGCCCAACGACCGCTGATCATCGGCGTCAGCACCCACGCACCCGACCAGCTATCAGCCGCCCTCAAAGCCGGCAGCGATTATGTCGCCCTCGGACCGGTTTTCAGCACCCCGACCAAGCCCGATACCGCCCCCGTCGGCCTCGACTACGTCAGACAGGCAGCAGAAATACTCGGCCAATCCCACGTCAAATCGGTTGCGATCGGCGGAATTACCGCTGAGAACGTAACCGACGTACTCCAGGCCGGCGCCCAAGCCGTCGCAGTCTGCTCAGCGGTAACCCAGGCCAAAGACCCAGCCGCGATGTGCGCCAAATTAAAGGAAAGAATCGCATCTTTCACCTGAAAGCCCCCTGCAACCATTTTATGCCCTCAGTTGCCGCCTTTGCCTGGCAATCACAATATGCCCTCACCCACAGCCTTTGCCCTGCAACGGCGACTGGTATCTACAAGTTATCCACGAAGCAGGTAGCAGATGGACCGGATTGCATAGACAAGAGCGGTCCGTCATGGCAACAATCTAATTCCAAACCGACCAGACGGTATGCTTACGGCCAACAAGCAACCATGTCTCATAAGAGTTTGAAAAATAAAGACTTACGGCAAGCTGGCAAAAGTGGAGGAAATCAAGAATCTTTTCGTTATTGGTGAGACAATTTAAGTCCAACTCAAATTAGTCTTTCGGCGATGGGTATTAACCCCCACCGGCGAAGTTGTCAACAAGTTGTCCACATTGGCAAGACAGACATTCACGCCCCACAAAAGGCGAGCGGCAGAGCCCTGATTACTGCAAAAAAACGTGCAATATCTGTGTTAAATCCTCCGGCAGTCTCTATAATGCATGGCAAGCTGGGGCGAAATGGCCCTGACGGACGCCAATTGTGCTGATTTAGGGCGGATTTTGGTGCCAGCGGAGCATTTTTTGAAGTGGTTTTTGAAAGGACAAGGGATGGGAAAAGGATTGATATCCATTGGAGAGTCGATTCACGCCTCGATTCGCCAGACGGGCGAGGTGATGAAAGAGCTGCGAGAATCCGGTGCGGCTGCGCACAGTACGCCCAGCGAGGCTCTTGACTATATAAGGGGGCTTGTCGAATGCCAGGCCGATGGGGGAGCTGCATATATCGCCGTCAATGTCGATGCCTTCGGTGAGGACGACAGTGCCGAGGCGGTTGACATGATGGCCCAATATGTGCGGCTTGTGCGCAAATGGGGCAAAGGTGTGCCCATCTGCATCGACAGCAGCAACGACGACGTCCTGATCGCGGGCCTTAAGGAGTGGTACGACACAGGCGAGCCGGTTAAGCCGCCGCTGATAAACTCGATCAAGGTCTATACCGCTGACAGGATGATGCCGCTTAAGGAGCAGTACGATTTTAGCTTTGTCGGCCTCCTGATGACTGAGGACAAACCGACCGGTCCCGGCGGGTCGCATTCCGTCGAGGAGCTGGTCTCCCTGGCGAGAGAGCTTTTTACCAAAGCCGTTAATGACCACGGATTCAAGGCCGAGGAAATATTCTTCGACTCGACCGTCTTTCCGCTCGCCATCGACATGCCGATGCAGCCGAACGTGCCCGGATACACCTACCGGGCATTCGAGACGATCCGTGCGATCAAGGGCGATACGGAGATGAAGGATTGCCACTGCTCGTTAGGGCTAAGCAACTGTTGTCGGGACCTGCCTGCGCGGAAGGTGGGGATCTGCCGGGCATACACTCTAAAGGCGATGGAGTACGGCCTGGACGCGGCGATAGTCAACGTCGGCCACCACCTCGCCGAGAAGGGCGCCGACCCGGTTCTTTTGGAGATGGTCGATGCGTTCGCAAAAATGGACGGCTCAGCCGAAAGAACCAACGAGGCGATGATGCAAATGGGCCAATACTGCGCCGCAGCAAAAAAACGCTAACTTACAGGAGCGAATCTTTTTTTAAAGGAGTGTCAATATGAATGCATCCCGACGAGGTGAATACAGATTGTTCGTGCTGGCGATTTTGTTGTTGGCGGCTGTGGCGGTTGGTGGCGGACAGGAAAGGGTATTGTCGGACTGGATGAAACTTTATGAGCCTGATGTGTATAAAGAAATGCCTTACCGGGTCATGAAGCCCATTAATTTTGATGCAGGCGAGCGATATCCCCTGATCGTTTCATTGCATGGCGGAGGCGGCAAAGGGACGGATAATCGCAAACAACTGAAGGGTTGGAACAAGCTTCTTGCCGCCGAGCAGTGTCGAACGGATTACCCCGGCTATGTACTCGCCCCCCAGTCAGATCGTTTGTGGGATGCAGAGCACCTTAAGAAGATCAAAGCCATCATTAAAGATCTGCCTTCCGTTGACATGAGCAGGATATACATTCTCGGCCACTCGATGGGAGGCCATGGCACCAATATACTTATACAACTTGATCCTGACTATTTTGCGGCTGCGGCGCCCTCAGCCGGGACCGGCCTGCGCGATACTGAGGATTTCATCGATGCGGCAGTGATCAAGGATATCCCGATATGGGCCTTTCATGGCGACAAGGACAGGGTCTGTCCATACGAGCGAGATCGGGAATTATTCGCTGAGATGAAAAAATCAGGTGGGAACATGAAACTTACAACTTGGGTAGGCGACGGACATGGTGGCGTTTCCGATAAAATGATCACCGGCGCCGACAACGGCACCACCCAACTAAGCAGCAACCGCTGCGACCCGGAGCCGGTATTCCTGAAATGGCTTTTCGCACAAAAGATCCCAGCTAAAAATCAAAAACATAAGAAGAAGTAAATCATGAAAAGGGATAACTCTTTCTTATTTCTTCATGGTAAGAATAAAGGGATTTACCACGAAGAGCACGAAGGTCACGAAAAAATGCAGGGTGGGCCCTGGCCCACGCTGAACCTCAAAATTCTATCAACCAAATAAACCGCATGGGCAACCGCCTTATAGGCAGATAAGATTTGTTGTCCATCCTACAGAACTGATCGTCATAACCATAACTCTTGATCGCCCGCGTGGTAATATCCGTCAATTCGCCAATACTAATTTTCATCGCATTCTCCTAAAACCCGGATTAATTTATAGAGATAAGTGTAGACCATCAGCAAAAAATATCAAATAATAAATACAAATCCGCCTGCCAGCGGGGCGAGCCCCCCTACCGACTAACGACCGGCGACTAATGACTAATTATTGTTGTCTTGCAAAATGTCTTTGGCGTGTTATTATGGGTCTGATGGCACAGAAATCGTCCAAAAAGCTTTTGTCCGCCGATATCCAGGTGTCCAATAAGAAGGCGTATCGCAATTTTGAACTTGTCGAGAGGGTTCAGGCTGGTATTGCTCTTTTGGGTACGGAGGTCAAGAGTCTGCGCAACCGCGGAGGCGACCTGGACGGCTCTTATGCCCGTATTATCCGGGGCGAGTGCTGGCTGGTCGGCTGTAAGATCGCCCCGTACGCCCAGGCAGCCGGCAATAATCACGAGCCGATGCGGGACCGCAAGCTGCTCCTGCACAAGTCGCAGATCGCCAAGATCACGGTCAAGCTCGAACAGAGGGGCTTTACTCTGGTGCCGCTGCGGATATACTTTAACGACCGGGGCCTGGCGAAGGTCGAGATCGCACTGGCCCGCGGCAAAAGGCAGTATGACAAGCGTCAACAGATCCAAAAGGCCGAGCAAAAACGCGACCTGGACCGACGCATGAAGCATTATCGAAGATAAGCTTAACGAAGGGGTTGTTTATGGCTGAGAATGATAAGAAACCGGAAAAGAAGATCATAGTCGACGAGGACTGGAAGGCCGAGGCCCAGAAGGAAAAGGAGGTCCTCAAGGCCCAGGAAAAGGTCGAGCACGAACATGAAGAGGAGGAGGCCAAAGAGGAAGCCAAAGACAAGGAGCATCCTGCGCTGCCGCCAGCCGATTTCCTGGGTCTGGTGAGTATGTTGGCTACGCAGGTTTACTTCGCCTTAGGTCTGCTCGCCACTGAGGGTGACGAAAAGAGAAAACCCGATCTCGTGATAGCCCAGTACAATATCGATATGCTCGATGTGATCGAGACCAAGAGCAAGGGCAATCTGACGGACCAGGAGAGCAAGCTGCTCACCGATACGCTCCATCAGGCTCGAATGGCGTTTGTTAAGTTTTCTCAATAGCTGCGGGTGGTTCCGTTGGCAAACATACAGGAAGTCCGTTGGCAAACATATTAGACAAGATTATCGCTGATAAGCGTATTGAAGTTGCAGAGCGGATGGCGGCTGTGCCGCTGGAGGCGTTGCGCGAGCGGATCGCGGGCATGAAGAAGTGCCGCAATTTCCACAAGGCTGTCAGCAAACGCAATCGCAGGGGCCTAAACGTCATTGCCGAGGTCAAGAAGGCCTCGCCGTCGGCTGGTGTTATCCGGGCCGATTTCGATCCGGTCGAGATCGCCGGCACATACGTCGAGTGCGGCGCCGACGCGATCAGTGTGCTTACGGACGAGAAGTATTTCCAGGGCCGGCTCGAATACGTCAGCCGGATCAAGGAGGCGGCAAATCTTCCGATCCTTCGCAAGGACTTTATCGTCGACAAGTATCAGGTCTACGAGTCGCGGGCGGCTGGGGCCGATGCGATCCTGCTGATCACCGAGGCGCTGACGTCGGCGGATCTGATGGACCTTCTGATCCTGGCCAGCCAGCTAACAATGACAGCCATTATCGAGGTCCATAACGCCGATTCGCTGCTCAAGGTGCGGTCGATGGCGGGTTTTCCGCAGAAGCATTACAGCCTGATCGGGATCAATAACCGCGACCTTACGACCATGACGGTCGACATAAACACGACCAGCCGCTTAGCTGAACTGGTCGACGACCGGCAGGAACTTGTCGCCGAGAGTGGGATCAAGACGCGGGCTGACGTCGAAAAGCTGATCAAGATCGGCGTCGGCGCCGTGCTGATAGGCCAGACGCTTTGCGAAAGTGCCGATATCAGCGCAAAATTCCGCGAACTGTTCGAACCCGCCCAAGAATAGCAAAATCACAACCCTTATCATTATACCAGCCCCCGGGTTATTCTTTTTTTCTTTGGTGCCATGATGGTAGTGCCAGGCCCCAGTAGATGGCTGCTAATCGCAGGCCGAATGTTATCAGGAAGGCTGCGGCCACGGCTATGGTGGGCTTATGGGCTACTCCTGCTATAAGTGTAAATGCAATGGCTCCGCACAACGCGGCTGTGGCGTATAACTCGCTTCGACAGATGAATGGGATATCCCCTGCCAGCACGTCGCGCATCATCCCTCCCACCACACCGGTGACTACTCCCATGATGACCGAGACGGGCCCGGAGACGCCGAGCGACATGGCTTTCTCGGCTCCTATCACCGTGAACAAAGCCAGGCCCAGGGCGTCGGCGAGCAGAAGGAGTCCGCGGGGCAGGTTCCATCTTCTGACGGCAATAAACGTCACGATCGCCGCAACTACCGCAACTATGACATATCTCGGGTCGGCCACCCAGAAGACGGGATATGCGCCGAGAACGACATCCCGCGTGGTCCCGCCGCCGAGAGCGGTAACGCAGGCCAATACCACGACTCCGAAGAGGTCCATCTGTTTGCGGCCCGCAGCCAGAGCGCCGGAGACGGCAAATACCGCTACCCCGGCAAGATCAAGTATAACAACCAACTGCATGGGATCAGTCTCCATAATCAACTGCCGCTAAATGCCTGCCTGCCGTCTGGCCTCGGCGAACATCTTGACCGCAAAGTCCAGATCGCTTTGAGTGTGTGCCGCTGAGATTTGGGTTCTTATTCTGGCTTTGCCTTTTGGGACTACCGGGTAGGAGAAACCTGTTACGTAGATGCCTTTTTCTAAGAGGAAGTCGGCTATTTTTTGGGCGAGGGCAGCTTCGCCTAACATGATCGGCACGATGGGGTGTTCGCCGGGGACTATGTCGAAGCCGGTTTCGCTTATTTTTTCTCTGAAGTATTTCGTATTGGCCCGCAGCCTGTCGCACAGATCGGTCGAAAATGAGAGCATCTCGATAACTTTCAGGGAGGTCGCCGCTATGGCTGGGGCAAGCGTGTTGGAGAATAGATAGGGTCGCGAACGCTGTCTGAGCAGATCGATTAGCTCTTTTCTTGCGGCTGAGTAGCCGCCTGAGGCCCCGCCGAGCGCCTTGCCGAACGTTCCCGTGATGATATCGACGCGGTCGACCACGCCGCAGTGCTCATGCGTTCCTCTGCCGCGGGCGCCAAGGATGCCAACGGAGTGCGAATCGTCGACCATTACCAGTGCATCGTATTTATCCGCGAGGTCGCATATCTTGTCCAGCTTTGCGATCGTGCCGTCCATCGAAAAAACGCCGTCGGTCGCGATCATCCGAAAACGTGCCGATTGAGCCTCCTTTAGCCTGGCTTCGAGATCGGCCATGTCGCTGTTTTTGTACCTGAATCGCGTAGCCTTGCATAAACGGACGCCGTCGATAATGCTCGCATGATTAAGCTGGTCGCTTATGATCGCGTCTTCGGCGCCGAGCAGCGTCTCGAAGAGGCCCGTATTTGCGTCGAAGCAGCAGCTATAAAGGATTGCATCCTCGGTACTCAGGAACCCGGCTATCGCCGCCTCCAGGTCCTTGTGGATCTGCTGCGTGCCGCATATAAAACGCACCGAACTTAGACCGAAACCCCACCGGTCGTAACTGTCCTTCGCCGCCTTGATCAACTCGGCATTATCCGAGAGGCCGAGATAATTATTCGCGCACAGGTTCAGGACTTTTTGCCCGCTGCTGACGGTTATGTGCATAGCCTGCGGGCTCGTAATGATCCGCTCGGACTTGTAAAGGCCCGAGGCGGTGATCTCCCTTAGCTCGTCTGAGATATGCCCCTTCATCGCACCAAACATCTTTGTCCCCTTTCGCCGCAAATAATAGCTCGCTAAATCCGCCGGCTGGCTGTGTTAGTTCGTCCAGTTAAGTATGACCTTTCCGGACTGGCCCGAGCGCATCGCCTCGAAACCGGCCTCGAAGTCCGCGTAGCCGAACCGGTGCGTGATCACAGGCTCGATATCGAGCCCGCTCTGTATCAGCATGGTGACCTTATACCACGTCTCGTACATCTTCCTGCCGTAGATCCCCGTGATCGTAAGGCCGTTAAAGACCACGAAATCCCAGTCGATCTCCGTCGAGGGCAGCAGGCCCAGGAGCGCGATCTTGCCGCCGTGGGCCATATTGCCGAGCATACCCCTGAGCGCATCGGGGCTGCCGGACATCTCCATGCCGACGTCGAAACCCTCTTTCATGCCCAGCTTTTTTTGGGCGCCCTCGATGCTATCGGTCCGGACATCGACGGTCAGGCTCGCCCCCATCTTCTTAGCCATCTCCAGCCGGTACGGATTGACGTCGGTGACGACTATATATCGGGCGCCGATCTGCCTGGCGACGGCTGTGGCCATACAGCCGATCGGCCCGGCCCCGGTGATCAGCACATCCTCGCCGACCACATTATAAGTCCCAGCCGTGTGGACCGCATTGCCTAACGGATCGAAACAGCTCAGCACATCCGTCGGGATCGCCTTATCGCAGTACCAGACATTGGTCACCGGCAGAGATAGATACTCGGCAAACGCGCCGTCCCGGTCAATCCCGATGCCCCTGGGGTCTTTGCAAAGGTGCCGCCTGCCTGCAAGACAGTTTCTGCACCGACCGCAAACGACGTGGCCTTCGCCGCTGACGAGATCGCCGGGCTTGTAATCGCTGACATTTTCGCCCGTCCGCGCGACCGTGCCGACAAACTCGTGGCCGATGACCAGCGGGGTCTTAATGGTCTTGCGGGCCCACTGGTCCCACTCGTAGATATGAACATCCGTGCCGCAGATCGCGGTCCTGGCGATCTTGACCAGGACATCGTTGATGCCGATCTCCGGCTCGGCAACGTCCTCAAGCCACAAACCCTCACGAGATTCCTTCTTGACCAGTGCCTTCATGGCAGAGCCCTTTCGATGTTCGCCTTCCTTTTCGCATCGCCGGCTGGGACAACCAACCGAAAATCGCCGCAAACGAGCGTCCGCGGACCATTATAATGCTCAAACCCGAGCCGGGGAATCAAAAAATCCGCTCCGGACCCAATCCCCAGGCTCAAAATACGCTGAGTGGTCCCGGCGCGCCGGGAGTTAGCGAAGCCAAACCGATGGTGAGTAGCTCAATGCTTCCACCTCTCAATTGGGTGGCAGCGTGTTTAGCGAAGCTAAACCGATGGTGGGTGCCAATGTGCATGCGCCCATCGGTCCCGATAGATCGGGACACGCTGCGGCCCTTGCTGCGGACTGGGGGGGGCGGGGGCAAGTCGATTTTCGGGTTGCACCTTGCTTTTGGGCTGTTATAATCGACCGTAGAATGACGTAAACCCCGGTCTGGAGGACATGATGGCGATTCTGGTAGGTATTGACGAAGCCGGTTACGGCCCTATCCTCGGGCCGATGGTTGTTTCGTCGACGGCCTTTACCGTCCCGGACCGGCACCTGAAATCCGACCTCTTCGGGCTTTTGGCCAACGCCGTTACGACGAAAAAATCCCGTCTGGCAGGTCGGGTCCTGATCACCGACAGCAAGAAGGCCTACAGCAAATCCGCTGGGATCGGGCACCTTAGAAGGACGGTCCTCGCCGCTCTTGCCGCTGGGGCATCCGGTGGCGCCGATGATCCCGCCCCCAACCATCTACCGGCGACGACCGCGGAGCTGTTAGAGGCCCTGTGTCCGCAATGCCGCCCGCGTTTGGACGAATATCCGTGGTACCGGAAACTGGCTGAGACGCCGCTCGGGGCCGACCCTGACGACATCCACATTGCCGGGTCGGTACTGAAAAACACACTGGCGGCAAACGATATGAACATGCTCGGCATAAACGCCTGCTGTCTCGACGGTGGCTACTACAACACGATGGTCTCAGCCGTAAAGAACAAGGCCACCGTGCTCTTCACAGCCGTATCGACCCTCATCAAGCAGGCATTCGACAACACCTATTCATCGCCAAACCCCGACTCGCCGCCGCTTTGGCGCCATGACCGCGGCGACACCGACCCCGATTCAGCGATCCTCCAGATAATAATCGACCGCCAGGGCGGAAGGGTCAACTACCGCAACACACTGGCGAGGATGTTCCCCGATATGGAGATGAAGGTGATCCGCCAAGACACTGCGATAAGCAGCTACGAACTGACGCGGGGCTGGAGGAAAATGAGGCTCCACTTCGTCGTAAAGGCCGACTCGATCCACCTGCCCGTGGCCCTGGCCTCGATGACGAGCAAATATATCCGCGAACTGCTCATCGGCTCTCTGAATAGCTATTTCCTGACCCACTTCGCGGACCTAAAGCCCACCGCAGGCTATTGGAAGGACGGGCTGAGGTTCATAGAGGACATTAAAGAAAATCTTCCCCGCCTCAAGTACGACAGCGAAAAGCTCATCCGCTCCAGATAAGCAGCCATCACAGCCCGGGATCGACATGGGACGGATGCGTAAGTTTGAAGCGGTCGCGCTAACATCTACTCTTGCAAATCCCGCCTAATTTGTTAAAATGCCGCTTGAGACCTCTGAAAAACTATGACACCCTTGCTATGGTCGTTGTTTTTGGGACAAAAACAAACCTGGCATTGGGATATACCCTGTTTTTCAGGGAACCTGCTTATAATAAAGACGACGTTTTTGTGACCAAAATTAGTGAACGCAAATTTTCTAACAGAGGTTGAATAATGAGCTGTGGTAAGGTATATATCGTCGGAGCAGGGCCCGGTGATATTGAGTTGGTTACGCTGAAGGCCGCACGGCTGGTTGCCGAGGGTGATGTCATCTGCTATGACCACCTGATACCGCTTGAACTATTAAATCACGCAAGGCCGGATGCCGAGGTTATTTCGGTCGGAAAATTCGCTGCTAAGCACACCCTGCCGCAGGACAAGATCAACGCACTCCTGATCGAAAAGGCCAAGGAGGGTAAGACCGTTGTGCGGCTAAAGGGCGGCGATCCGTATCTGTTTGGCAGAGGCGGCGAGGAGGCTCAGGACTGCGTCGAGGCGGGCGTCGAGTTCGAGGTCGTCCCCGGCGTTACCAGCGCATTGGCTGCGGCGTGTTATGGCGGGATACCGCCGACTCACCGGGACTTTACGCCGCACGTCGCGATCATTACCGGCCACCGCAAGGAGGGCAGACAGCTCGATATACCCAAGGCGGGGACGCTGATCTTCTTGATGGGGGTGTCGAATATTTCCCGTATCATCTCGTCGCTGCTTGAGGCTGGCAAATCGCCGGATACGCCGATCGCCGCCGTCGAGCATGGGACAAGATACGACCAGCGGGTGATAACCGGGACGCTGGAAAATTTTGAAGAGAAGTTAAAAGCGGCCCAGCCGAGAACGCCGGCGATCTTCATAGTCGGCAGGGTTGTCGAGCTTCAGCAGACCCTGGACTGGTTCGGCAAGAAGCCCAACGTTCTGGTGATGGGCAACCACCCGCAGCGGTATGCATATCTGGGCAATATCGTCCACCGGCGAATAATAGACTGCGTGGCGGTCGATGATTATACCGAGGCGGACGAGACGATCAAACACATAGCGGAATTTAACTGGATCGTGTTTACCAGCGTAAACGGGGCAAAATACCTCTTCGAGCGGCTGGCGACGATGAAGCTCGATGCCAGGGCTCTGGCCAATGCGAAGATCGCGGCGATAGGCAAGACGACGGCCCAGAGACTGCGTGAATACGGCATCACAGCCGACCTTGTGCCGCAAGACGAGTCGAGCGTCGGGCTGGTGGAAGAATTCAAAAAATTGGAAATGAGCGGCAGCAAGGTCCTGTTCCCCCAGGCCGAGGTCGCATCGAAGGTCCTCCCAGCCGGTCTTACAGAGCTGGGGGCGACGGTCGAGGGGGCGATAGTATACAAAACCATCGACATCGAGCCGCCGGAAGTGGATTTCGACTACATCGACAAGATACTGTTCACCAGCGGGTCAACGGTGAGGGCGTTCACCAAGCACTATGGCAAAATGCCGGAAAACACAGAGGCCCTGGCATTAGGGATACCAACCCAGCAGGAAGCAAAAAAACACGGAATAGAAGCTGGAATAATCCCGCCAAAAGCAAATTGCAGTTGAGCGATCGAGGGCAAGAGATGGCAAAGACGAATACACGAAGCAGAACCAAAAACGGAAAAAATGCAAAACTCTTTGCAAGTGCCCAAAAAGTGATCCCCGGCGGGGTCAACAGCCCGGTGCGGGCCTTTAAGGCCGTCGGAGCTGCGCCCATATTCATCGAAAAGGCCAAGGGGCCCTTCCTTTACGACGCCGAGGGCAAGCGATATATCGACTACTGCCTTTCGTGGGGGCCGATGATCTTAGGGCACGCCAACAAGACCGTGCTCGACGCGGTGCGAAAGAAGATGGCTGCGGGCACCAGTTATGGCATCCCGACGTCGATCGAGACCGAGCTTGCCGAAATGATCGTTGCCGCCATCGATTCGGTCGACAAGGTCAGGCTGGTCAGTTCCGGCACCGAAGCGGTAATGACCGCAATTCGCCTGGCTCGCGGCACCACCGGCAGGGATAAGATCATCAAGTTCATCGGCTGTTACCACGGCCACGTCGACCACATGCTCGTCCAGGCAGGCTCCGGGCTGATCACCCTGGGCGCTCCCAGCAGCCCCGGCGTACCAAAGGATTTTACAAAGCATACGGTCCTGGTCCCCTACAATGACTTAAAGGCCACAGAGGCCGCCTTCGCCAAATATTCCGACAAGATCGCAGCCGTGATCATCGAGCCGATAGCCGGCAACATGGGCGTGGTTCCGGCCCAAAAACCCTTCCTCAAGGGTCTGCGGCGGCTGTGTACGAAGAACAAGAGCATCCTCATCTTCGACGAGGTGATCACGGGCTTTAGGACAGCATACGGTTCGGTCCAGCCGCTCGTAGGCGTAAAGGCCGACATTACGACATTGGGCAAGATAATCGGCGGCGGCTTCCCCATTGGCGCCATCGGCGGCAAGGCGAGCATCATGAACAATCTTTCGCCCCAGGGCAGCGTGTATCAGGCTGGGACACTGTCGGGCAACCCTGTGTGCGTCGCAGCCGGCCTTGCCACACTTAAACTGCTCAAGTCAAAAAAACCTTACGCCGGGCTCGAACGGCTGACAAAACAGTTTTGCAGCGGGATTAGTGAAAGACTCGAAAAAGCCGGCGTTGAACACACCATCAACCGGGTAGGCTCGATGTTTACGCTGTTTTTCAGCCCCACCCCCGTAACCGACTTTGCCTCAGCGCTGAAATGCGACACAAAGCAATACGCGAAATACTTCGGCAAACTGCTCGAAGGCGGCGTCTACCTGCCACCGTCACAGTTCGAGGCATGCTTCCTTTCAAGCAAACACACCCAGCGCCACATAGAACAGACGCTCGCGGTAATCGATACGATCTTCGTCGGTGAGTTGTCTGTACTCTCTCATAAGCGTTCCCTTAACTGAGGTAACCAAAATCCAGTGAGAGAGTATAACATCTCACCATAATTTTGGCGACTCAGTTGCACTTATGAGTTGAATCCGCTAAGTTTATTTGCGATCGCGCAAGTCTTAAATCCCTGGCGCGCATTTTTTATGCGGATTGGTATAATATATCCATG
>DAOVVQ010000062.1 GCA_030637065.1 Planctomycetota bacterium | reverse complement strand
TGTAAAAAACTGCGAGAGCAGCTATACCGCCTCAAAAGTCGCCGGCGAAGCCATGATACATGCCTACAATCAATGCTACGACATCGAATACGCCATAGTCAGATTCTCAAATGTATATGGGAAATTCGACTACAGCGATCGCGTGGTGCCGCTGTTCATTTCAAAGGCCTTGAATAATCAGGATATTCGAATATTCGGCCGGGACAAGATCCTTGATTTTACCTATGTGGAAGATGCCGTCGGCGGTTTGATACGAATTCTGGATATATTCGAAATAGCGCGAAACGAGTTGTACAATATTGCAACCCAGAAAGGATACTCAATAGACCAGGTCGCCCGGAAGATTATCGAACTGACCGGATCAAAGAGCCAGATCATCTATGAAACAAACCGAACAGGAGAGGTATGCAGGTTTGTTGCAGATATAACAAAAGCCAGGGCCGTCCTCGATTATCATCCTCAGTACGACCTATCCAGCGGCCTGGAAGAGACAGTGAAGTGGTATCAACCGAGAATAGAAGAATATGCAGAACAATTGAATGCATTGCAGGTTTGTATCTGAAATGGCATTGACGACTGATAGATGAACAGGGTTGGATGGATGATTTGGCGATTTCCGATGGTCTTCAGCCTTTAAGGGCAGATTTGAAGCGAAATGACACACAACCTCAAAACAATTGGCCCTGTGCCGGTAAACACGCCGGCCCTGGTTGGCAACGAGAGAGCGTATCTCGACGAGTGTATCGATACAGGATGGATATCGTCGGAAGGGCCCTTCGTCCGGGAATTTGAAGATGCCTTTGCCGCCAGGGTTGGGCGAAAATACGGTGTCGCTGTCAGCAGCGGAACCGCCGCCCTGCAAGTCGCCGTTGCCGCACTCGACATCGGACCCGGCGACGAGGTCATAATGCCGACATTCACCATCATCTCCTGTGCCGCCGCCGTCGTCAGGGCTGGGGCAAAATGCGTACTTATAGACAGCGACCCGGCGACATGGAACATGGACGTCTCGCAGATCGAGGCAAAGATCACCCCCCAAACCAGGGCTATAATGGCCGTTCACACCTACGGGCTGCCCGTGGATATGAACCCCGTTCTGGAACTTGCAAAAAAGCACAACCTCAACATAATCGAAGACGCAGCCGAGGCTCACGGCCTTACCTGTCGCGGCAAGCCATGCGGAAGTTTCGGTGACCTGAGCATCTTCAGTTTTTACCCCAACAAGCTGGTAACAACCGGCGAAGGCGGCATGGTCGTTACCGATGACCGGGCCCTTGCGGAAAAATGCCAATCGCTGCGGAACCTCTGCTTTCAGAGGGAGAGACGCTTTGTCCACGAGCAGTTAGGCTGGAATTTCCGAATGACCAACCTTCAGGCAGCCGTCGGTAAGGCACAATTAGAGCAGATGGACCGGTTTATCGAGCAAAAACGCCGAATGGGCCGGAGATACACCGAATTATTGGCTGGGACCGCTGGACTGCAATTGCCGCTTAAACAAACCGAGTACGCCGAGAATATTTACTGGGTTTACGGCTTGATGCTCGGCGACGAGATACCATTCGACGCCGCTGAGGCAATGCGACGGCTGGGTGAATATAAGATCGGCACCAGACCCTTCTTCTGGCCGATGCACGATCAGCCGGTCTTTCAGAAAATGGGTCTTTTCGCCTCTGAACGCTACCCCATAGCAGAAAAACTCGCAAAACGCGGATTCTACGTCCCAGGCGGACTTTCACTGACAGATGACCAAATAGATCATGTTGCAAAATGCTTGAAAACGATACTGAAATGAAGGTTTTTGACAACTACGCCCGGTATTACGACCTGCTCTATCGTGATAAAGACTATCAGGCCGAGGCCGATTACGTTGTTTCATTGCTGAATGAGTTCGCCGGACCTGCCAAATCGGTTCTCGAATTAGGCTGTGGTACGGGAAAACACGCGATATCTCTGGCTAAGAGGGGTCTTGAAATCACAGGGGTTGATCTAAGCAGCGAAATGGTCTCCCAAGCCAAGCAGCGAGCCGAACGATCAGGCGAGCCGATCGCCAGCCAACTGGACTTTTCAGTAGCAGATATCCGCAGCCTGAGCCTCGGCAGAAAATTCGACGCCGTGATCTCGCTCTTTCATGTATTAAGCTATCAGACCGCCAATGATGACATAAATGCGGTATTCAGCGTAGCCAGAGAGCATCTAAATCCTGGCGGTGTGTTCATCTTCGATTTCTGGTACGGGCCGGCGGTCCTGACCGAAAGGCCCGAGATACGCACGAAGAAGCTGGCTGACGAGACGATCGAGGCCGAAAGGATCGCCCGCCCCGAGATGTTTCCGAACGACAATTGTGTGGAAGTGAACTACGACCTGACCATTCGGAACAAGATCAGCGGCGAAATTGAGACTTTTCACGAGTGCCACCGGATGCGGTACCTGTTCCTGCCGGAGGTGCGGCAATTTCTGCTGGCGGTGGGGATGGAACTGGTATTTGCCCGCCAGTGGGCAGGCGAAAAAGAGCCCGGATTCGATACGTGGGGCGTCTGTTGCGGGGCGAAGTTGACCCGTTAGATCACTGACCGGTTAAATCGCGCCGGAAGCGGCGGAAATGTACGATATTTATACAAGCCTGGCAGACTAATTGCGGGGCGATTTGGGGCTGCAAACACACGACACAGGGAATCCCGGATGAAACACCCCTCTTAGTAGTACCAAAAACGGCTATCGGGCACTTATCCCGTCTTTTGGCCGTAAATCGGCTGTTCTGCTGCTATCCCAGCGGGCTCGGCACGCGATTTGCTCTACAGGAAGGTAACAATTGGCAGGGACAATCTGCCAACAGACTGAGAGTACAGGCTGTTTTAGCGGAATGATATTTTGGAGCAAATAATGAATAAGGTCAGCACCACAGCGGTTTTTATAGCCAACTACACCATCGGCAACAGCCCGTCAATACTCAATCTTCTTGACCTGCTGGCGAGCCGAGGCGCAGTGGATGTCTACCTGAATAACGCTGCGCTGAAGAAGTGCGATATCTGGCAAAACCCCAACACCCGCCTGGTGGATTTCGGGCCAAATCCACTCCCCGGGTCGGCCCAGGCAAAATTGCGGCAGGGGTACGACCACTATATCGCGATCGATCCACACGGATTTGTTCTTTGCCTGGAACTTTTTCCCCAATCCCAGCCGGTGTATTACAGCCTCGAACTCTACCTGAAAAACGACCACGATGGTCTCGATTATTCACCGCAGATCATGGCGGCTGAGAGAAGTCAGATCAACCGAATCAAAGGCCTTATCATACAGTCCGAGGAAAAGGAGCATCTGTTCCGTCAGGACTATGCCCTGGAAAGCAGTATCCCGTCCTTCATCCTGCCGGTAACATACAAGGGGCCGTCCGACAGCGAGAAATCGCAATTCCTCCGACAAAAATACAACATCGGCCCGGATAAGAAAATTGCCCTGCATCTTGGCGGAATTGCCCACTGGTTTTGCTGTATAGAGATCGCGTTGGTCTTTTCAAAGATCAAGAATTGGGTACTGTTCTTTCAGGGCTATCCGAACGGTGAGTACCTTGCACGCTTAAAAGACGCACTTAAGAGGTACGGCGTTACAAACGTAATTATTTCCGATGAGACTTATGACGGTATTGGCGACGTCGACCGGATAATCAAGTCCTGTGACCTTGGGATCGCCTGGTATAGCGACCTTTCGACAGGCTTTAGGACCGCCGGGAAGTCTTCCGGAAAGATACCGGCTTATATGCGGTTTGGTTTGCCCGTGGTTGCCAAAAAGTATCCCAGTACGACCGAAGCGATAGAGCAAATCGGGGCCGGTATCTGTGTCGATGATTTTATCGAGATACCGGATGCACTGGCAAAAATTGAAAGAAAATATGATAAATATTCAAGAGACGCCGGTAACGAATATGACAGGACCTATTGGTTTAGCAATTACAGGAGCCCGATAATGGAATTTATTGACCGCACCAATGCAGATAGAGAAACCGATCATTTCAGATGGGATAAAATTCTTGCCGGAACGAAGGTTGAGGACTTCATGGTTACCGATGAATTGTGGGGCGAAAATCAGGGCGTTGAAAATCCCTCGCGTATGGGCTGGCACAAATATCTCAGAGCGAGGGTCGCAAATGGGCGGGAAATACGTGCCCTGGAGATAGGTTTTGGTTCGGGGGTGGATTATTACGCCCTGGACAGGGAGGGATTACTTGATAAGGGAAAGGTCGAATACTTCGGCGCCGATGTTACGCATAAATTCGTGGATTACGCCAAAGACAACTTTACCAAAATGAAACCGGTTCTGACTAATGGATATGACCTTCCTTTCGAGGACAATTTTTTTGACGTCGTCTATTTGAGGCATATCCTGGAACACCAAACTCATTATCGTCCGTTGCTTTCCGAGATTTTCCGTGTGTGTCGGGGACATGTATATCTTGTTTTCTTCATAGCGCTATCCGACGAGGAATGCGACAGTATAAGACCCAGCGAATCATTCTATCACAATGTGTATTCCCGCAAACACTTCTATTCGTTTGTCAAGCAGATGGGATATGTTCCAAACGAAATAGGGACGTATTGCAAAAACGGCAAAACCGACCAGATATTTATATTAACGCAAGCTCCCGCAGAGATGAAAAAATCGGTAGATATCGCAACTCCGGCAATTACCGGCGCGAGCGGCTGCGAAGCAAAAGCGGTAAATTTACACCCAACCGCCGCATCTAAAAACAGAGACGGACTTTCGATCCTCGAAACCGTCGAGTTTTACCATCCGCACGTGGGAGGCGCCGAACTGGTTATTCAGGAGATCGCGGAAAGACTGGTAAAACGCGGACACAGGGTGACCGTCGCGACAACCGCCGACCCAAACCGCACATTCAATCAGCTAAATGGCGTGGATATCGCTGAATTCAGGGTGACCGGCAATATCGCCGCCGGCTATGGCGGGATGTATGGAATACAGGGCCCGGACATCGAAAAGTATCGCAGGTTTCTGCTCACCCATCCCGCGGATGTAATGATGAACTATGCGGCACAGCAGTGGGCAACCGATCTTGCGTTTGAGATCCTGCCCCATGTAAGGCATAAAAGGGTGAATATCCTGGCGCCTTGCGGATACTCTGCGCTTTCAGACCGGAAAACGATTCGCTGGCCGATATTTACGGAATATTTCAAGAGGACCATCCCAGCGTATGTGCCTCAATACGACGCCGTTGTCTATCATTCCAGCCAGTATCAGGATTACGAATTCGGCCAGGATCACGGTTTCAGGAACAGCGTGATAATTCACAACGGAGTTGACGAGGAGGAATTTACTAAAAAACCTGCAATAAACTTCCGCGAAAAATACGGCGTTACCACGAAATACATGGGATTGAGTGTAGGCAATTTTTATGGACCGAGAAAGAGGCAGGACAGGATTATCGAGGCTGTCAGGCAAATGAACCGTCCTGATTTTACCATGGTATTCGTCGGCAAAGAAGGGCCTCCTCTTGCCGACTACAGAAAGCTGGCTCAGGGCCTGAAGGTTCAGTTCCTGACGGACATCTCTCGCGAGGATACCGTCGCGGCATACCATAGTGCCGACCTGTTTATGCTGGGTTCGGACAATGAAGCGTCGCCGCTGGTGATTATCGAGGCAAAGGCCTCGCGAACGCCGTTTATTTCGACCGATTGCGGCAATGTCCGCGAATGGCAGGGCGGGGTCGTATGTTCGCCCGAAAAAATGGCGTTTTACGCAAACGGCATCCTTGACGACGAAACGATCCACGCCAGCCTCGCCGAAAGCGGCTACAGGGAATGGAAGGAAAAGCTGACATGGGAAAGTGTGGTTGACCGTTATGAACAATTGTATCTGAAGCTTCATGCACAAAAAAACGCGTGCGAATCTGTGAATACCGGCACTTGTGTTCAAACAGTATGATCGTGCGGCTGGGAAACCCCTTTGTTTGGCGGTTAGATGGATAAGAAAAACAAAATTTACGTAGCCGGACATAACGGTATGGTCGGCTCCGCCATTGTCAGGCGGCTTAGAGAACGCCGATTTGACAATCTCGTGCTGCGCAGCCATAGCGAGCTTGATCTTGTCGATTGCGCCGCTGTCGATGACTTCTTCAAGACACAGAAGCCCGATGTTGTGATACTGGCAGCCGCTCGTGTCGGGGGAATTCAGGCCAATATCGATTTCCCCGCCCGGTTTCTCTATGAAAACCTCGCTATCCAGAATAATGTCATCAGTCGCTCTCATTTGTACAATGTCAAAAAATTCTGCTTCCTCGGAAGCTCGTGTGTCTATCCCCGCCAGTGCCCCCAGCCGATGAAGGAGGAATATCTGCTGACCGGGCCGCTGGAACCGACCAACGAAGGCTACGCACTGGCAAAAATAGCGGGACTGAAAATGGTCGAGTTTTACCGCAGACAATACGCTTTCAACGGCATCAGCGTAATGCCCTGCAATCTGTACGGAACCGGCGACAGCTTCGATCCCATGCACAGCCATGTCCTCTCGGCGTTGGTAAAAAAATTCGTCGATGCCGCCAGTGACGGCGTCGAAAGCGTGACCGTATGGGGAACCGGTACCGCGAAACGCGAATTCATGCACGTAGATGACGCCGCCGAGGCGATCCTGTTCCTGATGGCTCATTACGATTCGGACCGGTTCATCAATGTCGGATGGGGCCGCGATATCGCCATAAAGGAGTTGGCCGAAACGATCGCCGAAAAAGCCGGCTTCAAAGGACGCATTATCTGGGACAAATCCCGACCCGACGGCATGGCGAGAAAGTGCCTGGATGTCTCACAAATGAACGACTGCGGATACGAACCGAAAATCACCCTGACCGAGGGAATAGAAAAAACCATAGAAGAATACAAACTGCTAAGGTTAAACCAGGTGTAAGGATCAGTTATGATTCCATTAATGAAAAACGCTTTTCTTAATGAGCGGCAGACGAAAAAAGAGCTGGCCGAATTTATATGTCAGGCCGACAGATTGAGTATGAGCCGCCAGTGCGCCCGGTTCGAGGAAAAGTTCGCGGCCTTTCAGGGAGCAAAGCAGGCCATACTGTTTAACAGCGGCGGAAGTGCCAACCTGGCGATGCTTCAAACCCTGAAGAACCTGGGCAGACTAAAGACCGGCGACAGGGTCGGGTTCTCGTCGCTGACCTGGGCCACAAATGTAATGCCGATCATCCAGCTCGGCCTTGTGCCCGTAGCGGTCGACTGCGAGCCGGTAACGCTCAATGTAATGTCATACAATCTCCAGCAGCGACTCGACCAGACGTCCATTCGCGCAATGTTCATCACCAATGCGCTTGGGTTCGCCGGCGATCTGGATGTCATCCGCCAGCTTTGCAAAGAAAGAAATATCATCCTGATAGAAGACAACTGCGAAGCGCTCGGCACCGAACTTCCGGCAGGCAAAACCGGCAGCTTCGGAATAATGGCAAGCTTCTCGTTTTTCGTGGCACATCACATGTCAACTATAGAAGGGGGCATGGTTTGCACCGACGACGAGTCATTGGCCGAGATGCTGAAAATAGTTCGCGCCAACGGCTGGGACCGCAACCTCGATGAGGCTGGGCAGCGAAAATGGCGAACAATGGGCAATGTCAACTCGGAATTCGACGCCAAATACGCCTTCTATGATCTGGGATACAACTTAAGACCTACCGAAATTACCGGGTTTCTCGGATGTAACCAACTGCAGTATCTCCCCGACAACATTGCCGTCAGAGAGAGCAATTATATCTCTCTCGAATCGGTTGCAAAAGAAAACACCGACTTGCTCGAGATCGACAGAACACACATCAAACGCCTTTCGAATTTCGCCTTTCCCGTCTTGTGCAAATCCGCGGAAATCAGGAAAAGATACCGCCGCCGGTTTTCAGAGGCCCAGGTCGAGATCCGTCCCATGATAGCAGGCAACATTCAGGCCCAGCCGTTTTACAGAAAATATGTTTCCGAATTTCACGACCTGCCCGGTACGGAAAAGATTCACAACTGCGGTTTCTACTTCGGAAATTACCCCGAACTGACCCGGGCCGATATCAACACACTTTGCAGTTGCCTGGCGATGCCGAACGAAGCAGGCGAAAAAATCGAGTCCGAATATGTGCCCGCCAAATACGGGCAATTCGACCCTGACGCCGCAGCCGCAGAAGCCGCGCTGCATGTCGAACAAAACGTCCTCCGGTCCGGTGAAAAAAGGCCCGGGAGAGTCAACCGAAAAAAGAAGGAAATCTTGTCACAGTAATGCGTTAAAGCACTCGAAATATTGACGCAAACGGGAGTCTTACATGATAGTAGTTAGATTGATAGGCGGCCTTGGTAATCAGTTTTATCAATATGCCGCTGGGCGACGCCTGGCTCATAAATTAGATACCGAACTGAAGCTCGACATCTCGGGCTTCGAGACCTACAAGTTGCACAAATATGCCTTGTCGCCCTTTAATATTTGTGAGAACTTCGCTACACCTGACGAGATCGCATCTCTGAAATATGTTCGAGAGAATAGTTTTCACTTTGACCCGGACATCCTGAACCTTGACGACAACGTCTATCTGGACGGTTACTGGCAGACGGAGAAATATTTCGCCGACATTGCGAATATCATCAGATACGAATTCTCCGTCCGCAGCCCCCTGGCTGGCATGAATCTGCAACTTGCACAGCAGATCGACTCCTGCCAGGCAGTTAGTCTGCATATTCGCAGGGGCGACTACGTCAGCAACCCCGTAACAAACCAGGTCCATGGCACCTGTGATGTTGATTACTACCGGAAATGTGTAGAGCAGTTGACCTGGACGGTTAAAAATCCGCACCTCTTCATCTTTAGCGACGAACCGCAATGGGCTGTTGAGAACCTGAAACTGCCGTATCCGACAACAGTGATCGACCACAACGGGCCGGAAAAGAACTATGAAGATATGCGACTGATGAGCCAGTGCAGCCATCACATCATTGCAAACAGTTCATTCTCATGGTGGGCTGCTTGGCTGAACCCCCGAAAGGAAAAGAAGGTGTTCGCCCCGCAGCAATGGTTCCGTTCGAATGAAAAAAACACAAAGGACCTGATCCCAAAAGAGTGGAGCAGGGTCGGCGAACCGCAATATTCCGTCGTTATGGCCAATTACAACAATGGCCGCTACATCGCGGAGGCCATCGAGTCCGTGCTCAACCAAACCATGACAAACTGGGAACTGATCATCGTAGAGGACTGCTCGACCGACGATTCCATGAATGTGATAAGCCGCTATCTTCATGACAGCCGCATAAGGCTCATAAAACACGAAAATAACCGCGGCTACACTGCTGCACTCAAAACCGGTATCGCCAATGTAATCTCGAAGTATTTCGGCATCCTCGACAGCGACGACTGCCTTTTGTCTCGCGCAGTGGAGACTATGCACATATTTCACGAACTTCACCACGATAGTGGCTTCGTATACTCGCAATTTGTCGCCTGTCACGAAGATCTTACTCCGCGACGACTCGGCTACTGTGATGACATACCTGTCGGACAAACCAACCTCGATGCAAACGTAATAAGCCACTTCAAGAGCTTCCGCCTAAGCGACTATCTCAAAACCGAAGGCTATGACGAGGATATACTGTATGCCGAGGACAAGGATATTGCCTATAAAATGGAAGAAGTGACCCGCCCGATATACATAGATCACAATCTCTATCTCTTCAGAGAACTGCCAGACTCTCAGGGCCATGACCCGCGGAAAAAGCTTATCGGAGAGCAATCATGGGAAAGGGCAAAACGCAATGCGATCAAGAGAAGGCAAGCTGTCCTTGAAAAACTGCTCGGCCCAGACGCCGGTTCACTCAATAAGGTTCCCGTCGGGAGTTCCGAAGAACCGCCGACCGAGCCTCTCATTTCCATTGTCATGGCCAATTATAACAATCAAAAATACCTACGCGATGCAATCGGGTCGGTCCTCAATCAGACTTTTACAAAGTGGGAACTGATCATCGTAGAGGATTGTTCCACTGATGATTCCATAAAGGTGATCAAGCCGTATCTTGCCGATAAAAGGATCCGTCTGGTCAGACACCGGCAAAACGCAGGCTACACCGCCGCCTTAAAAACCGGGATCGCCAACGTTCGTTCGGAACATTTTGCCTTGCTCGACAGCGATGACTGCCTGAGCCGTGACGCCGTCGAGGTAATGTACAAAGAACACATCGCCCACCCGGACTGCGGAATGCTGTATTCCCAGCTTGTGTTTTGCGACGAAGGTCTCCTGCCTTACCGCAACGGGATCAACGCGGCTGTCACAGCCGGCAAAACCGCTTTTCAGTGCGATACCATAAGCCAGCTAAAATCATTCAGGCTCGCAGACTATCTCAAAACCAGCGGCTACGACGAAGACATCCTCTATGCCGAGGACAAGGATATAATCTACAAAATGGAGGAGGTCGCAAAAATAAGATTTGTCGACAAGTCTCTCTACCTGTGTCGACAATTGTCCGATTCCCAGTGCCACTCGCAGGCAAAGGTTGCTGCCGGTATACTGTCCAGGGCAAAAGCAAAGATAAACGCCCTGCAAAGAAGGTGCTTGATCCTGGAAAAGACCGGCAATCTGAACTTCGAAAAATTGTTCCGCCAGGCGATAAAAGGAGCAAAGCAAGGCCGTGATGTCGCTCATTATTTTGACGTCATAACTTCAGCCTGCGAAAACGGATGGCTAAAGCACCTGAAACTGCCCTCGAAGGTCACAAGTGCCCCTTTCGATGAAATGGTAATGTGGATCGCTGTAAACGTCGAGTCAAGAAAGGTCTTGAAAACCATTGAATTTGATGGTCCCGTCAAACCCCGCGTTTCGGTCTACATGGTTACATACAACAATGAAAAATATATAAGGCGGGCCATCGAATCGGTCCTCAATCAAACACACAGGAAAATCGAACTGATTATCGTTGATGATGGCAGCACCGACAACACCGCCGCAATCGTCGCTTCTTATGACGACAAGCGGATCAGATATTACCGCAAACCACACAAAAACTTCGCCTCCGGAATGAACCATGCCATCATCGAGGCCATAGGGCCGTACGTTCTCGGCGTCGATTCGGACGATTATATCGCCCCGGACTACATCGACAAGATGCTCGAATGTGCCATACGAAATCCCGATGTGGACTATTTCTACCCAGCCGGACTCCAGCTTGTCGATTGCGATGACAAACCGATCGACCGGTGGGAATACCTGGACTTTACGGACAGTGCAGTCCTGCCGTCATTCCTCTTCGACAATGGCTATTCGCCGATCCCCAACCCCGGAAGCCTAAAGAAAAAATCAATGTTCAAATTCGGATTGTACAAGGAACTTGACACCGTCGAGGATTTTGACTTCTTATGCAAAAACGCCTCCAGGATAAAGTTCAAACGCGTCGATGACAGCTCAACCTATTTTTACCGCAGACTCCCGTCAGGTAATACTCATAAGTTCAAAGCAAGAAACGAACTCATGGCCCGGACGCTCAACGATATGGTCTCCATGTACCCGCCCGAGATATTGTGCCCGCAGCTCGCCCAGGTAAGCAATATCCAGCTAAAAACCCAACAGTACCTCAGGTACCTGATGACAGCATTCAACAGGCTCAGTCGCGGAAGCATGGTCCAATTCCCGGAATATTACCGGCAATACGCAGACCTCTATAAGGAAAAACTCCTGGGCCTTATCGCCCGCCCCGCAAAAACCGGCAAACCGGCAACGGCACCATCCGAACGCAACCGCCCTGTGACCGTCTTCAAACAGGGGCTGGATTATCTAAAAGCTGCCCAGCCGGCTCAGGCGCTGCAATGTTTTGACAGCCTTGACCAAGCCGGCGAAAAAATCGACAATCTGCCGTTCGCCCGGGCCATAGCCCTGGCACAACTCGGAAAAATCGACCATGCATGTCAGGCCTGCCGGAAACAACTCGAAATAAATCCGGGCCATACCGATGCAAGCCAATTCATGGACAGGATATCCGGAGGCATGAAAACCGCAAATTGACCAAAAAACGAACAAAAGTCTGTTGATTAGGCCGTATTGTGCCGATTATACACAGGAAAAATAGACGCTAAATAACCGCCAAACCCGCTGTAACGGCGGATAAGTACAAAATGTAAGGAACTGAATTATGGGCGAAATAAGACTTCCGGGACTGGCTACCGGCATTGATACCGGAAAGCTCGTCGAGCAGTTGATTCAGGCTGAGAGCCGCAGACTCAACCTGCTGGAACAGCAGAAAATCGAATATGAAGCAAAACGCAGCGCCATCAACGAACTCCAGGGCAAGCTAAGCACCCTCGAGTCCGCAGCCCAGAATCTCTCTGATTCCAGCCAACTTAGAGGATACGATGCCGTCACCAGCGACGAAGACTACATGACCGCTGACGCCAGCTCAAGCGCATTTGAAGGAAACCACTCCGTCGAGATCAAGCAGTTGGCCACCGGCGAACGATTCGTCCACGATGGAATGGAGTTCTCCGATGACCTTGTCGGCGCCGGAACCTTCATCTACTCATACGATAACAAAGAAACCAGCATTACCACCACCGCGGAGACCACACTCGAAGACCTCGTCGGACTGATCAATAACGACTCCGACAATCCCGGCATAAACGCAAGTCTGCTCGTATATGACGATGGAAACGATGGAGTCTACCATCTGGTCCTCAGCGGACAGGAAAGCGGCTCGGACTATACCATCCATGTTAATTCGAGCAGCACCCATGTATTGAAAGCAGATTCAGCATTCACATATAACAGCGACTCGGCTGTGCTGACAACAAAGCTCACTGACCTCGACCAGTTCACCGGTTCGCTCGTAGGCGGTGAGGTCATCGAGATCACAGGTACAGACCGGTACGGAAACGCCATTACACAGGTAGACCTTACCATCACCGCCAATACTAAACTAAGCCACATCGTCGCCGAGATCAACGACGCATTCGATGGAAACGCAAAAGCCGTACTGGAGGACGGTGTAATCTACCTTACCGACACCGCCTCAGGCAGTAGTAGTCTTTCGCTTACACTAACCTTCGTGCCAAACGGAGACGGGGACCTCGACGAACCCTTAATGGAAGTCGACACAACGGGAGGGGCAACAACCGCGGACCTTACCGGGTTTGCAGGCTCGGACTTTACAAAGACACAGTCCGCACAGGACTCCAAGATCAAGGTCGACGGCTACCCCGCGATAAGCGCCGTAGCCGAAGAACAGGAAATCGACCACACTACCGCAGCTACCAGCGGAAATTACTACCTGACCTATAAGGGCGAAACCACCGGATCGCTCGACTACACCGCCGATATCGCCACAATACAAGCCGCCATCAACGCCCTGGCAACCGTCAACTCCGGCGATATAACCGTCAGCGGGACCGCACTCAATGCGTCAGGTACCACGACCTTCACATTCGACGACAGCCTCGGAAACACTCCAATGATCCTTATTGACTCTTCCGCCCTGAGCAGCACCTATGTCGTAACCGAACAGACAAAAGGGCAGGATAACTGGATCAGCAGAAGTGCAAATACCGTCGACGATGTCATCAGCGGCGTCACACTCAGACTGCATGATACCACCGAAGACGGCGTTGGCGGTTATAACAGCATCGAGGTTACCATGACCAGGGACACCGAAACCCTCAAAGAAAAAATCGACGCCATGATCACCGCATATAATACGGTAGTGATGTTCATCCAGGAAAAAACCGCATACGACGAAGAAGAAAAGAAATCGGGAATACTCGCCGGAGACTACAACGTTACAACAATCCTCAGCAAGATCAAAAGCGTCTTCACCTCCGCCGCGGGAGGATTCACGAGTGACGATCCGTTCACGATGCCAGGCGACATCGGAATAGACCTCGGTGCAGACGGAATGCTGAAGCTCGACACCGACGACTTCAACGAGGCCATCGTCGATGACTACCTTGCGGTCCTCAAGCTGATCGGCGCCATGAAAGGATCGAACGGAAACTCCACCGGTATCGATGCCGACCGAATAGACTTCTTAGGCGCAAGCAAATTCACCACATCAGGCGAATTTAACGTCAGGGTTACCTCCACGGACGAAACCATAGACAAAGTCGAAATTCAGCAGAGCGACGGCACATGGAGGGAAGTAGACGCCGCCAACATTAGCGGTAACAGTGTAATCGCCACCGATTCGGACGACTATGACAGCTACGGAAATCCAAACTATCTCGAAAACGATCTCCAGTTCACGATCAACACAACCGGACTTACAGGTTCAAATACCCTGACCGCCACAATAAGGGTAAAGGAAGGCCTCGCAGGCGACCTCAACGGACGACTCGACGATATGCTCGATTCCGTCGACGGAAGAGTCGTCATAAGCGAGAAGATGATGGACAAAAAGATAGAGTACGTTGTAGACAGGATGGACCGCGAGATCACACGACTCGAACTATCGGAGACAAGATTGATAGCAAAATTCGCCAGACTCGAAAATCTGCTCTCAATGATCCAGCAGCAAATGGCAGGAATAAGCATGCTATAAGAAAGCAGGGTGGCATAACCTGCGGGGAAGACATCAAAAACTAACGACCAACGACTAAAGACTATCGACTATCGACTAATCGCAGGCATAACGGCAAGCACTTCACAATTCGACCCCTCGACCAACCCGCTAAGCCGGCTCTCATCGCCACCGGCAGAGATGAATATAACCGCCCCACACGCCGCCCCGGCAAACAGCTCGGCCTCGGACGATTCGCTCATATCCGGGGCATAGATGATAACTCTGTCGTAACACTTCGCTGATACGGATATCGCTTCCTTCAGGCAATCACTGCCCACCGCATTGCCGCCGCTGAAGATGCTGATCCCTTTGATGCACGTCTCCGCCGGCTTATCCCGAATCTGTTCCGGCGGAATATCAAAAACCCGGGCCACCGCATTTCGCTCGCTGTCGGCATCGATGATCAGACAACTGTGCCCCTTTTCGCTGATCCGAATAGCCACATTTACCACCACCGTAACCGGAAGATCGTTAAAGCTCTCAGCCCCGAACAACACCGGCATCCGATCCTTGCCGGACTTATCGACATACCCGGTAATTTCATCGTAATAGTCATCGATGCTATCAAACCTCTTCATCCCCCCGGCAGTTTCCGTCCGCCCGGCAGAGGTCGCCTCCTTACCGCTTGCTGTCTCAGTTGCCCCAGCCGCCTCGACCGGCTCAAAATTTGCGATCTTTTCCTTATCATCCGATCTCGAATTACGCACCGAAACCTCGACAAAGTCCGGATTAAGCAGTTCAACCTCTTCCGTCTGACCCGTTTCAGGGGATACAACCTCGACAATCTTTGGCCCGGCCTTTTCGTCCTTGGCCGAATCGCCGCCAAAACTCACCGAATTGGCACATACAAGCCGCGCCGAACCCAGCGCAAGCAGCAATACCGGCACAAGCGCGCCAACCATCGCGCCGCCGACAAGCACCCCCCCAGCCGGACCACCCTCAACACCACCACCGCCCGATGACCCGATCGAGGTAATTACCGCCTGACCGACGGCTGAGACGAGTACCACAACCGAAGCGATTGCCAGATCACACACAAGAAACTTCGCAAC